>CAUZNJ010000049.1:0-10315 GCA_963580965.1 Alphaproteobacteria bacterium
CAGAGCACAGAGCTAAATCATGAAATCCAATGCTAACGCATCAAGATCTTGTTAGCTAAAATCGATGCGCCACAAAATGTTACGTCTAAACTACCATGCCCAGCGCCATCAAAACATATGCTGACCGCCTGTAACCCAAACTTCCGTTCCTGTAACAAAATGGGAATCTTCGGAACACAGGTAGTGGATAGTCCCGGCCACGTCCTCGGCAGTACCCATATGGCCAAGCGGAATGCGCGGAATCAGCATCTCGTACTCAGGCTGGATCATCTCCGTCTCGATTTCACCGGGACAAACCGCGTTAACCCGAACGTCAAGCTCGGCGAATTCGTTGGCCAATTCCCGCGTTAGCGCTGACAGCGCTGCCTTGGATATGGCATAGGCCGACCCGGCGAAGGGGTGGATGCGATGGCCCGCGATCGATGTAACATTGACAATCGCACCCTTGCCACGATGCAGTGCCGCCGCGAATCCACGCGCCAGCCGAAGCGGTGCGAACATATTGAGGTCAAAAACACTCTGCCAGGCTTCCAGGTCACCGTTGAGGCAACCAAGGCGTTCCTTAAAAGGCGTTTTTAGCGATATGCCGGCATTGTTGACCAGCGCGTGCAGCGGTGCTTCGCCAATAACGGCATTGGCTTCAGAGATGAAATTAGATATGCTCACAGCATCGCCTAGGTCGGTCACAAAATGACAGGTCCAGTTGGGGTCGCGCTTACAAGCTTCCGGCGTTTCTTCCCGCGAGCACGTGATAATTCGCCAACCACGATCAAGAAATAGCCGCGCTGTGGCATGACCAATGCCGCGGCTAGCGCCCGTGATAATAACGGTTTTGCGCACGTCACCGGAAACGGGCGCACTCATATCAATAACAACCGTCCTGCCCCGCCACCCGGAGCGCCTATCAACGCGCCATCAATACCGGAATTTCGGCATTCTCCAGGACGTAGCGTGTCACCCCTCCGAGGATGAGCTGGCGCATCCTGCTGCGGGTGTAAGCGCCCATTATCAGCATGTCGACACCATTTTCCGAACAGGTTCGTAACACCGCATGGCCAACGGCGCGACCCTCGGGTTCAATGGTTTCGTCAACTGAGGCAATGCCATTCCAGCCAAGGTATTCTCTGAGGCCTCTGGCCGCCGCCGGTGGCGTACGGGCACTGTGCACGGCCATGGTGTGAACGGTCTTGGCCGACTGCAGGAATGGTATGCCACAGGCTACGGCACGCGCAGACTCGGCACTGCCGTTCCACGAAATGGCTAGCCTATTGCCAAAGGATTTCGTCAGAACCGGCGGCACGACGAGGACCGGCCGGCCAGTTTCAAAAATTGCGGCGTTGAGGGTCATCGACGTAGGCAGATCCGCATCCGGCATCGGCCGGGCAACCACCGATAGATCGGCAAGCCGCCCCCGTACGGCGAGGGCTTCGTCTTCCCGACCAACCACCTCAACCCAAGAGGAAGCAGCCTTATCGACTAGTTGAGGTTCGTCAACATAGAGCAGGCCGTGAGCGACGATGCTATCGTCGAATATTTTGCGTGCCATGGCGGAACGGTCAGCCGCCTCCTTTTCGGCGAGCTCGACCATCTCCTCGATCATCGCCCCAGACATGCCCTCACCCAGCAGGGGCACTGCATCCTTAGGATCGGCCCGCACGTGTAATACCTCGACATGGGCTGCGTGCGCCAGGGCCACCAGAAACGCAGCCTCCAGACAACGTGCTGAGGCCGCGGTTCCGTCAACGGGGACAAGAATAGACTTTATCGGCATGCTTCCCTCCCTTATGGGTTAACGCCCTTATTTAAATTCTACACTAGCCCAAAAGCATCGGAACAGCGAAGAATTCTATAAACTGCCAGGGTCTGCCGCCACAATGGCCTACCCATCGGCATCAAAAGCATCTCGCTCCCTGCCTGCTCCATTCCATGCGGACGGCCATGGGCATGTCAAGCCAGGTGCCAAAAGAGAGGAACGCATCGATACCGACCAAACGATTACGCAACACATAACTGCAGGCAAGCCGTCCCAAGCGCTACGCCGGGGTTCCGCAGCAACGGCGCCGAACAAAAAAGTTCGGAGATATGAGCCTCTACCCGGCGCTCCTATTGCGCCGTCACGAAGGCCTCGAATTATGATTTGAAGGCAGGCTCATCCTCCTCGCCAGCTGGATCCTGGTGCACCAGAACTTCTGCCTGCGGGAAGGCGGCCTCGATCTCTGCCATAACCTCATCGCCGATGCGATGCGCTTGGCGCAGTAAAATATCCCCGTCCATTTCCAGATGCAGCTGGATGAAGACGTTGAGCCCCGACGACCGCGTGCGCAGATCGTGCACCGTCTCAACCCCAACGTGCGACATGGCGATCTCTTGGATGCGCGCACGGTCTTCATCAGGCAGTTCGCTGTCCATCAGCACGTTGATGGCTCCGCGAACGATCTGCCAGGCGCTATGGCCAATGATCACGGCAACGACAAGTGCAAACAGCGGATCGGCGATCAGCCAGCCCATGTAGGCAGATAGGAAAAGGCCTGCTAGTACGCTAATATTAAGCAAGAAGTCGGACTGGTAATGCAGGAAATCAGCACTGATCGCCAACGACCCGGTTCGCTGAACAACATAGCGCTGGTAGACCACCAGTCCCCCAGTCAGGAACAGGGAGAAAATAATGACGCCCATGCCAACGTCGGCGCTCTGTACTGGGTGCGGATGAAATAATCGCTCGATAGCTTGCAACGACAAAAACACAACCGAGCCAGCTATAAACATCGCCTGGCCCAACCCGGCCAGGGATTCCGCCTTACCATGGCCAAAGCGGTGCTCACGGTCGGCCGGCTGCACGGCATGATGAACAGCCAGCAAATTGACCGCCGATGCGGCAAGGTCGAGCAACGAATCAATTAGCGACGATAATATGCTGATGGAATCACTGATCAGCCAGGCCCATAGCTTCACCCCAATGAGAATAGTGGCAACGGTAACCGAGGCGTAAGTTGCCCGCTTCATCAATCGAGCCGCCGCTTTTTTGGAAAGTTTGTCGCTGCAGGGCGTGTCCCCGGTCGTCATGGGTAAAGCTTCTTGCTCGACCACGTATCGCCATCCCCACGCACATAAAGAGTGCGGTCGTGTAAGCGATAGCGGTGACTGCTCCAGAACTCTACCCGGGCAGGAACCAGACGGAATCCGGACCAGAAATCTGGCCGCGGTACGGCACCGATATTGAACTTGGCAGTAAATTTGGCAACTCGGCGTTCGAGGATAAAGCGTCTATCCATCGTCTCAGACTGGACCGACGCCCAGGCGCCGATCTGCGAGGCGCGCGGCCGCGAAGCGAAATAAGTATCGGCCTCTGCATCCGTGACCGGCACTATATCGCCCTCGACGCGCACCTGTCGGCGAAGAGATTTCCAGTGAAACAGCAAGGCCGCCTTGGGGTTGGCTGCGAGCTCGCGGGCCTTATGGCTACCAAGGTTGGTGTAGAAGACAAACCCATCGATATCGGCATTCTTAAGCAACACCATGCGCAGGGATGGCATTCCATCTGGCGTTGCCGTAGCCAGGGCCATGGCTGTCGGATCGTTAGGTTCCTGACCCTCCGCTTCAGAAAGCCAATTCTTGAACATTTCGATAATCGTTTTGGTATGGATGGCGGTCATATGGGTCATTAACTATATTGTTGCCATGATTCGCAAATACAGGGGATTTGTATCCTGAATTTCTCCGGCTCGTTCTATTCAAACATCTCTATTTGCAGAACATAGGTAACGGTAAGACCTTCCCACTTGTCAAGAAAGGCGGACAGCTAGCTCCGAAATAATCATGATCACATCCTTGAAGCATACTCGAATACTCCCCCTTTTGCTGAGCGCTGCTCTGCTCGCTGCTTGCCAGACTGACGCCGGCAATAAGGAAGTCGGCGGCACATTGCTCGGCGCCACCCTTGGTGGCCTAATCGGCTCACAAGTTGGCGACGGCGACGGCCAGCTCGTCGCCGTCGCCATCGGCGTGCTCGGCGGTGCCTTCCTCGGCAACCAGGTTGGCCAGACCCTCGACAAAACCGACATACTCTATGCCGAGCGCAACGCAACGAACGCGCTGGAAACCAATCAGGTGGGCACGGCCTCGACATGGCGTAATCCCGACAGCGGCCATTCAGGAACCTTCACCCCGACGCGCACCTACCAGACAGCCCTGGGCGAGAACTGCCGCGATTATGAGCAGACCGTCTTCATCGATGGCAAGACCGAAACAGCCACCGGCCGCGCCTGCCGCAATACCGACGGTACATGGAAAATCGTCCAGTGACCCATCGGGGCCGCGCCCCGGCAGTCTATTCGTGATCTGAATGGCCACGGTACTATGGTTTGTTTGTAACCATCAGGTCAGGAATGGGACATTGCCATGAGGGACCCCTATACAGTTCTTGGCGTCACCCCTGCCACAACCCAAGACGAGATCAAGAAGGCATACCGCAAGCTGGCTCAGGAACTGCACCCTGATAGACGGCCCGATGACGCAGCAGCGGAAAGCCGCTTCAAGGAAGTATCGGCCGCATATGGTCTTTTATCAGACAAACAAAAACGCGCCCGCTTTGACAATGGTGAGGTTGACGCCAACGGTACCGACACGCGACGCAACCACTACCCGCACTGGTCGCGCAGTTCTGCAGGCACTGAGCATCCGTTCGAGCGGTTCTTTCGCCAGCGCGGTGGCGGCTCTCCCAGGCCGGGAGCAGAAGTCAACGTCAAGGGCGCCGACGTTGCCTATACCATCGAGGTCGATTTTCTCGAGGCCGCCAAGGGGACAGTGAAACGCATCGATTTGATCGGTAGCAAACGCCTCGACATAAAGGTACCGCCAGGCACCAGCGATGGCCAAGTGCTCCGCCTCAAAAATCAGGGCATGCCGGGCACCGGCGGGGGGGCAACGGGTTCCGCTCAAATCGAGATCAAGGTTCGCACACACCCGGAATGGCGCCTGGACGGCAGCAATCTGCACGCCAACGTACCCGTAACCCTTCCAGAGGCAGTTCTTGGCGGGCGCATCGAGGTCGAGACCATAGACGGCACCATGGCCGTCACCGTTCCTATGAATGCCAACAGCGGCACCATTCTGCGCTTGCGTGGCAAGGGCATGACCAAGGAAAATGGCACTCGCGGCAACCATTTCGTCCATCTGGCCGTTACCCTACCCGACAAGCCTGACAAGCGACTGACGTCGTTCGTAAGGAAGTGGTCTGAGAAGAACAACTATGAGGTTCGGAGTAAGCGGGCCAAGGAGGATTAGAGCCGTAGGCATACGCTATTTTTTAGTGAAACCGCCAAGCAGGCGGCGGTACATTCGCCGTCAGCCGGTATTCATCGGAGAGGGCGATTGCGGCCATACTCCCTTAATTTATAATTTTCCTAAAAGTACGCCGGTTAGATGTGAAAGCGCCCCTTCCCGCCGCAGATCCAGCGGAAAGGGGACAGCGTTCGCATCAGCCTAGCGCGGCGAGATCGGCCAGAACCTCGTCGGGGTGGTCGGCAGGCTTTACCGCATCATAGGTCTTGACTACCTTGCCGTTGGGACCGACCAGAACCGACTTGCGAAGGGTGCGACCGGAGTCGTTCAGGTCAACACCGTACGACTCAGTCATGGCCTTGTCCTCATCGCTCAGCAAGTCGTAGGGAAACGAGAATTTATCGCGGAACGCCTTGTTGTTGGCAGACGGGTCGCAACTGACGCCTACGATGACGGTATTTTTTGCAGTGAATTCTTGGATTCTATCACGGAACCCATTGCCTTCAACTGTTCACCCAGGTGTGTCGGCTTTTGGGTACCACCAGAGCAGCACGTACTTACCGGCGTGATCGCCCAGCGAAACAGCATTGCCATCCTGATTAGGAAGCGAAAATGCCGGCGCCTGACTACCATTATCTATCAATGCCATACCTACAGGTATCCTCTTCAATTATCGTCACTATAGAAGTTTTAGACATTAACATTGCAGTATAGCAGGCTGTCAAATTTCTTGTGCGATGTCATATCAAAGGACGCAGCTTATGGAAATTTGGGCCGTTTCAGGGACATGGCCGTGATTGCGCACGGCTTGGATGTAAGGGTCAACCCCATCACTTTCCGATTAAGCTTTCTCTAGTTGTACGAGAGCACCTTGGGCACGCATGGTGCTCACTGGGTTTTAAGCAGAGCAAGAATTACTCCACCTACACCAGTTGATTTTTCACAGGCAGACCTGCCATCCCGGCCAGCAGATTGGCAATGACCGCCACGATGACAGCCAGACGGGATTCGGTCGAGCCTCCGCCAATGTGTGGGGTGATGATGACGTTGGGCGCATTCAGCAGCCGTTGTGGCATCTCCGGCTCGCCATCGACAACGTCGAGCGCGGCGCCGGCTATGCGGCGGTCATGCAGGGCATCAATCAGGGCATTTTGATCAACGATGGAGCCGCGACCAACGTTGACCAGATAGCCTTTCGGGCCGAGGGCATCGAGCACTTTGGCTGAAACCAAGTGCTTAGTTTCCGGCCCACCGGGAGTGGCAACGATCAGAACGTCGGACTCGCAGGCTAGGTCCAGGGCAGAGGGGCTATAGGCGTAAGGCACGTCCAACCGCTTGCTACGGTTGTGATAACTAACCGTCGTTTCAAAGGCGATCGCGCGCTGAGCAATTGCCGCGCCGATGGCTCCGAGGCCGAGGATACCAATGTGTTTATTATAGATGAGATAGCGCACCGGCTGGCTCTTGTGCTCCTGCCACTTTCCCTGCTGGATAGCAGTGAAATCAGCAGGAATTCGCCGACCAATAGAGAGCAGCAGGGCCATCGCATGCTCCGCCACCGAGAAATAGTTAGTCGACGGCGTATTGCAGACGATGACGCCGCGCGCCTTGGCTGCGATAAGGTCTATACCTTCGAAACCGGCGCCGCGAATAATTATGATCTGAAGTTTTGGCATCGCATCCATCATCGCGCCGGTAAAGGCCTGCGAGCCGACGGTGACGACAGCGCGGACATTAGCGCCGACCTTGGAGATGGCCACCTCAGCCTCCTCCGGCGTCGGCGCGTGGTGGACGATAAAATCGTCGTCATAGTAAGCAAGCTGGTCAGGTGTATAGATGGCCGCAATGAGGATCTCGGGTTTCATCGTTTTTCCTTCAGTATTTTACACCAAGCTTGGTCCCTAGCGGCCTTTGAACAGGTGGTTGCTGCCAAAGCGAAATGGCCGAGAAGTGCATGATGTCAAGCCAGGTGGCCAACGCCAGTGCACAGGTCATCAAAATTAAATGGACATGGTAATAAATTTACTTCTCCACCGGGCTAACGGTGTAGGACTGATGCGGATGCTCAGTAAGGTCGATCACCGCAAACCGTGACACGGTAACCAAAACGCCGTTGGGGGAAATAGTCGAAGACGGCGTAGTGAATTACACAGCGATTGTCCCACATGGCGACGGAACCCTCCTGCCATTTAAATCGGCACTGGAATTCCAGCGATTCCGTATGGCGGTAGAGAAATTTCAGGAGCGCGGCGCTTTCGTTGCTGCTAAGGCCGACGATATGCGTCGTGAAATTGCAATTGACGAATAAACACTTCTTCCCGGTTTCCGGATGAGTACGAACGATCGGATGTTCGGCTCGGGGATAAACTTTATCGGCTACATCCGAGCCATTCTTGTTACGATAAATGTGCTCGCCGTCATGAACGGCTTTCTTGCCAGCAAGAAAAGCCTTCATGGCACCTGACAGGGCATCATACGCCGCGTACATGCTAGAAAATAGGGTATCGCCACCGCTGTCCGGCACGTCATGGATATGCAGAATCGATGCCGCCGGTGGCTCTTCGTCGCACGATACATCCGAGTGCCAAACATCGCCAGAAACACGCCTTGAATTTTCATCAGCCTTGACGGCGATTACCCCAGGGTGATCAGGCATGGGGTTCCGGGCACCGGGATTCTCGTGCAACTTACCGAAGTATTGGCCAAAATCCTTGTGCTGATCCAACGTCATGGTCTGGTCGCGGAAAAAGATCACCTGGTTTTCCAGGAAGGCTTTGCGAATTTCCTCGAACTGACTGTTGCTAATCGGCCTGCCGAGGTCTACGCCAGAAATCTCGGCGCCGATACGCGGCGTCAGCTTTTTAACGTTGATGGATTGAAAACTCATTCCCACCTCCCAATTGGGCCATATTGCGCCCCATCTCCACGAATTTTATCACGCATTAGTGAAGATCAGCATCTTCGTTTAAAGAACAACGAATTGATTGAATCCACATATGGCGAAAAGCATATCGCCCTTTATCTGGGGGAAACCTCAACTGATCGTCACAACCCAACCCACATAACCCTGAAGGCTTGCTCAGATAAACTATGCATCCTTTGACCAGGACAACAGTAATAAGAACGCTCAGCGGCCGGAACGATATTCCCTTGTCGATGATCTAAAAACAATTAGGCTTTACAAGCTGGTAAATTGGTCTTTCAGTCGGTCGGCCCCGGATTCCCAATACCCGTAAACGGCAGACGAATGCCTCGCCCCAATTTCTCCGCTTTGCGATAGACGTGATGACACATGGCTATGTCATGTGCTACGAGGCCCGTCGTGTGGATCAGCGTACGCTCGTCATCGCGCTCTCGTGCCGATATTTTGCCGCGGACCAGCTCATGAATTTCGCCGTGCAGCATTTCGCGGGTGAAAAGGCCGGTCTCGGCCGAGTGTCTGAAATGCTTCATCAGCATGTTCAAGTCCCAGCTGTCGACGACGACCTTATCCATTTTTGACCAGCCGGCAGGCTCAAATTCACGGCGGGTAAAGGAAACGTATGCCGCGCCTGGCTTAAGCCAGGCTTCACGGCACATGATCTCATCAGAGGTTGAGCCCCCGATACCGATATCCGCATCGCGGATCGCTTCCTCGACCGTATCCTTGGGCACGACCTTAATGCCCAGCCGGTTCGACCATTTATCAGCAAAAGCTTCGCGGGTTTCCGGACGACGTGACGTACATCTAATCTCCTCGATGCCATCATAGAGTTCCATCAGGCAACGCAGAGCGTTGGTTCCCATGGTCCCGACGCCGACAAGCCCGACGACCTTAGGGTCTTTGGGGCCCAGCCATTTCAAGGGCAGCGTCGTAGCTGCTGCGCTGCGAATGGCATATGTCCAATGCTCTTCGACGATCGCCTTGTTGGTACCTGTCATCGGGTCGGCGAGGATGACGTACCGTCCACATTCGAGCTGGCCGACAGTATTGCGGAGGCCATTGTCAAAATAATTGTAAAGCCGAACGCCGGTGATCGGGACCTCTTTCAATAAGGCACATTTTACGTGCCAATGATTGTAAAATGGATCGCCAATATCGAGCTTAAAATTGGGCGGCGTGGAGGTCATTACCGAACCCTCGCCTTGCATGCGATAGACATCTTCGGCAATGTTAAGCGCCTCCTTTACCGTCAATAGATCAACGGTTTCAGCATGAGGAACAAACAGGACGCCTTCATTCGCTGCCATCGGCTTGTCTTCTCCATAAGGGGGGGGTCGGTCGAGACGCGCGTCACCAACAATCGTTGATTACCTCAATAATAATGCTGGAAATTACAACTATGTTTACAATTTCACTTAGTCAAAGCCCCGTTGCAATTTTCTAGTCACGATCTGCTTCGTCCGCCTCAACGATCGTAAAATCAAATTCCGGGCCCGCGGGCGCGTATATCTCGAAAATCTCGAAAGGCTCGCTATGGGGATTGTTCAGGCCATGCGGCATGCCGGCGGGAATAAAAATAATCTGGCCTTTAGTAACCGTGTGGGTTTTACCATCTGCCACTAGGTCGCCGGTTCCAGACATGACGATATAGACATTGTCGGATTTCGTGTGGCGATGGTAACGCCCATTAGGCCCACCCGGATGCAGCGTATTGTGATGCAGATCGATAGCGGTTGTTCCGAGCCGCTCATCGACCAACTTTATTTTCTCACCACGCCCATTATCGAGTGAAGACTTCACGCCATCAGCGAGTGTCATAATCCGCAACAAAACCGCATCCTCCTTCTAAAACTGATCAGACCAGCAGGTGCCGGTGGCCCATGTCCGGACGCATTAGTGCGACCGGCCCACCAGAGGATTGCGCCCGAGAATGCGCAAAAAATCAAGCAAGCCCCAGAAACCGCTTCTGTCTGACGCCCACCTCGTCCAGCAGGTCACGTCTCAGCTCGGAACCCTATCACGCTAATGACTTGAACATTCAATAATAAGACGAAGATGCCCGCTGTACTCCCAGTAGCGGACATAGAGGTAGGGGGCGGTCGTGCTTCTGAT
>CAUZNJ010000050.1:0-10314 GCA_963580965.1 Alphaproteobacteria bacterium
CTTGGCGGGGTCGCGTTCGGCGGTAACCTTGATCGGTCCTTGTCCTACATTCATGGATTCACCGTTAACCGTGACGTCCGAAGCCAAGGTACCGTGGACCGAATCATACTTCAGAAGATGGGCATTGGCCTTGACGGAGCCGAGGTCGTTGATGCCGACCACCTGAATATCGCTCCGCCGCGACTCGATGATCGCCCGTAAAACTAGTCGTCCGATGCGACCAAAACCATTGATGGCGACACGAGTTGTCATAGATGCCTCCGACTGCATTTTAGCGAGTGAATAGGATACGTATGGATCTTTTATCACACCCTGTGGCGAACAACAGGCCCGTCCTGCTCAGAGTGTAAAACTTTATGAGCCTTCGACACGATAAATGGGGGCCGGATAAATTAGGTGGTGTCCGATAGATTGCGGTGTGGGCCCTATGATGCTGGAGGGGGGAGGCTGTCTCGTGGTTGACGGGCTCCGCGGCAAGACCCTATTGTGTATATTGTTAATGGTATCCGTGTCGGATATCCGGAAAGACACGATGACAAAAACCGAACAAGCGGGGGAACGTCTGTACCAGGCCGTTGCCCGTGCAGAAGCTGCCCTTGAAATACAGGTTGGCATAAACTCAGCGACGGGCAGCGATGCGCTGGCAGCGCTTGAAGTTTCGCGTGTTGAGAATGCCTCCCTGCGTGCTTTCAATGATGATATCTCCACGCGTTTAGATGCGGCCATTGGACGGTTAAAAGTCGTCCTGGAGGGCCAAGAGTGACAGCACGCGTAACGGTAACCATCAATGGGCGGCACTATCAGATTGCCTGCGACGACGGCCAGGAGAGTCACCTGGTGCGCCTCTCGGAGTATGTCAATAAGCGCGTTGCTCAACTTGTGACCGCCGTCGGGCAAGCCGGTGATGCGCAGCTTCTTGTCATGGCCAGCCTGTTAGTGGCAGATGAACTAATGGATGCCCAAGCCTTAGCTGGCCCGCAAAATGGTGGTCCACGCCGGAGTGCCGGACCAGCTCCGCAACTTACTGTCGAAGACCCTAAGTTGATCGAAAATTTACTTTCCCTCTCGGAACGCATCGAAAGCCTTGCCGACCGATTGGAACGCACCTAGATTCTACATTGGCGGATGCTGCCCAGCCCGTTAGGTCAATCATTCCCTGGGGCCAATATATATCTCTAGGGAGCTGTCTCTGTCGGGCTCTTGGGCCCGTTATATGGCGCCCACCTGCACAAGCAGGCCACAGAGGAATAACCGTGCCGACGACTGGGTGGCGCCGCCAATCTCAACTTTACTTCTACACCGTGCCGCGCGCGGTCCAGAAATCATAGTGACTGTTGCTCATTTCTTTAGCCAAGTCGACATTGCGCCGAGATGCATCGGAACGGCGCCGGACGGCCATGGCGGCGCTTGGTAAAGCCGCAGCGGCGGAACAGTTTCTTGGTGTTTTCTTGGAATCCTGCACGGTGATCGGAGTACCGGCAGGGTGCACCATTTCCGGCTATTTCGCCTTGGATGATGAATTGGATCCGGCACTGCTTCTCGGTGCGCTACGGGCGACCGGACGCGAGATAGTATTTCCCGTGGTGGTAGGGCCCAACATGCCACTGATATTTCGTCTCTGTGCGCCGGGGGATCCGCTGGAAAATGGCGCCTTTGGGACCTGCCAACCTGCCAAATCGTTGCCAGAAAAAGACCCAGAGGTTGTGTTGGTGCCGTTGTTGGCCTTTGACCGGAGCGGTAATCGGCTGGGCTATGGTGGCGGTTATTACGACAAAACCCTGGCGCGCCTACGGTCGCGATGCGCTATAATCGCAGTCGGCGTCGCCTTGTCGGTGCAGGAGGTGGACATGGTGCCGAACACGGATCAGGATCAGCAGCTCGATTGGATCGTGACCGAAGAATGTATTATCAAGGCACTATGAGGCATTTGTGAGAATTCTTTTGTGTGGCGATGTTGTCGGACGTAGCGGTCGCGATGCGATTGTCGGTAAGATTCCCAACCTGCGCAGCCGCCTGGGTCTGGATTTCGTCATTGTTAATGGCGAGAACGCGGCCCATGGATTCGGCATTACCGATAAGATCTGCGAAGCGTTCTTTGCTGCGGGAGTTGATGTGATTACCACCGGCAATCACGTGTGGAACCGCCGCGAGATTAAGGACTACATCCGCGGCGAACCACGCTTGCTGCGTCCCGTGAATTTTGCTGAGGGTGCGCCGGGGCAGGGGGCAGGAGTTTTCAAGGCCCGTGATGGCCGCCGCGTACTGGTGATTAACCCTATGGGCCAACTATTCATGGGGCCGGTAGATGACCCATTCGTTGCCCTGGAAAAAGTGCTTGGCGAATATCGGTTAGGAAAGTCCGTCGACGCCATTGCTGTTGACGTTCATGCTGAAGCTACAAGTGAAAAGGCGGCAATCGGCCATTTCCTTGATGGCCGCGTTTCTGTTGTTGTTGGTACGCACTCGCATATTCCCACGGCGGATGCCCGCATACTCGCTAAGGGCACAGCATTTCAAACTGATATGGGTATGTGCGGCAATTACGATTCGGTCATCGGGATGAACAAGGATCTTGCCTTGGCGCGGTTTCTTAATAGCGACACGAAGCCACGCCTGGAACCCGCGGAGGGCGAAGCAACTTTATGCGGTCTGTTTTTAGAAACCGATGACATTACCGGACTGGCGAAACGGGTTGAGCCGGTTCGTCTGGGCGGCGATCTGCTGCAGTCATTGCCGGGCTGATCATCTCGACAATGGAAATAATTCTACCGGGACACCATGGACATGTGATGCCTTATCGCCATATTTGTTCGATAGGTAGATGCAAGGCTTGCGCAACCTTCATCAAGATTGTGGTATAAGCCTGTCGCCTTCTGACACATCATCTAACATCAACAGCGGTATCTAACATCAACAGCGGTCAGTTCTAAAAAATGGCAGGCCATTCCCAATTTAGTAACATTATGCATCGGAAAGGTGCGCAGGATTCGAAGCGTGCCAAAATATTCACGAAGCATATTCGTGAATTGACGGTCGCTGCGCGCAGCGGCTTACCCGATCCCACCATGAACCCGCGCTTGCGTTCCGCCATTCAGGCCGCCCGTGCCGTCAACATGCCGAAAGATAATATAGAACGCGCCATCAAGCGTGGGTCCGGCGGCGATGACGCTGAGAACTGGGAAGAGATCCGCTATGAAGGCTATGGTCCGGGTGGCGTCGCCGTCATCGTTGAGGCGCTGACCGACAACCGCAACCGAACGGCAGCCGAAGTCCGTTCCGCCTTTAGCAAATATGGCGGTTCATTGGGCGAGACCGGCAGCGTCGCCTTCACCTTCGAGCGTGTCGGGTTGGTCAGGTTTAGGGCCGATGCGGCGACGGCGGAGGAGATGTTCGATGCGGCATTGGAGGCCAATGCCAGAGACGTGCAGTCGGAAGATACTGGCCATGACGTGATCTGCGAGGTTGATGATCTCAACAGCATTCGTGATGCACTTGAGGCGCGTTTTGGCGAAGCGGAGGCGGCGCGCTTGGATTGGAAGCCCAACACCACCGTCCCTGTCGATGAAGATACCGCAACCGCCCTGTTCAAGTTGCTCGATATTCTCGATTACAACGATGATGTTCAGCGAGTTTCGGCTAATTTTGACGTCGACGAATCGATCTTGGAACGGCTTAGCGCGTGACCAGCGCCATAGGCGTTGAAGCGACTGGGGTGACCTTGGTATGAGGATTCTTGGGCTGGACCCAGGGTTGCGAAATACCGGGTGGGGCATCATCGATGCTGTCGATAACCGGCTGCGCCATGTTGCCAATGGTGTTGTTCGCACTGACAGCAGTCTGCCACTGGCGGGGCGTTTGGTGGAATTGCACGACGGCATTGCCGAAGTCATTAAAACCTATGCCCCGTACGAGGCGGCGGTTGAGGAGATATTCGTCAATCGCAACCCGGTATCGACACTGAAGCTTGGGCAGGCCCGAGGGGTTAGTCTGGTCGTGTCTGCGCGGGCAGGGTTGGTGGTTTCCGAGTATCCGCCAAATTTGGTGAAGAAGACTGTGGTCGGTGCCGGCCACGCCGCCAAGGAACAAATTCAGCTTATGGTCGGGATGCTATTGCCTGGGGTGACGGTAACGGATGCGGATGCTGCCGATGCTCTTGCTGTTGCGATTTGCCATGCCCACCACCTAGAAACTGCGCGTCGTATTAAAGTCATGGAGGCCGTCCGTTGATTGCTAAGCTGACGGGACTGGTTGACTCCCTGGGGCTGGACTGGGTGGTCATCGATGTCGGAGGGGTGGGCTATCTTAGCTTCTGCTCGGGACCCACGCTCGGGCGCATGACGGTAGGCAGTGGCATCAGCCTGCACATCGAAACCGTCGTCCGCGAAGATGCCATTCTGCTGTTCGGGTTTGTTCAGTTGTTGGAGCGCGATTGGTTTCGCTTGCTGATTACCGTCCAAGGGGTCGGTGTCAAAGCGGCACTGGCGATCCTTTCCGTTTTGCCGCCAGAATCCCTGGTGATGGCTATTGTGTCTGGCGACAAGGCTGCGCTGGTGCGGGCGCCGGGGATTGGTGGAAAGATAGCCGCCCGGGTATTGAGTGAGCTTAAAGATAAGGTCGGCACCCTCGTGCTTGGGCCAGGTGCGGCCAGTGGTGGCGCCATTCCTGTGCCAAACGATGGCGGGTCTATGGCTGATGCTATTTCAGCTCTTATTAACCTTGGGTATGGCCCCAGCGATGCGCTTCGAGCCATCACTCAGGCGGCTGGCCTGCTGGATGGCGATGCTACTGTTGAAGCTTTAGTCCGCGCCGGCTTATCTGGGGCCGCACCGAGGGGCGGCAGTCGATGACGGCGGGGGAACAGGATGCGACGGACTGCCGCGATCGCCTGGTTAATGGCGAGGTAGCCACAAGCGATAGTGGCGACACGACTTTGCGACCGGTTAGCCTTGATGATTTCGTCGGTCAGAATCAAGTAAAGGAAAATCTTCGCGTCTTTATCGCTGCCGCGAAGGCGCGTGGCGAGCCGCTCGACCACACGATTTTTTTTGGCCCACCGGGTCTTGGTAAAACGACCCTGGCGCAGATTGTTGCCCGCGAACTGGGGGTTGGTTTCCGCGCCACCTCCGGCCCGGTTATTGCCAAGGCTGGCGACCTAGCTGCCATCATCACAAATTTGCAGCCACGTGACGTGCTGTTCATTGATGAGATTCATCGCTTGGCGCCTGCGGTGGAAGAAATTCTTTATCCTGCTATGGAAGATTTTCAGCTCGACTTGATTATCGGCGAAGGTCCGGCGGCGCGCTCCATCCGTATAGACCTGCCGCCATTCACCTTGGTTGGGGCGACGACACGCACTGGTCTTATTACGACGCCGTTGCGCGAGCGGTTTGGCATTCCGTTGCGGGTCGCATTTTATGAGGTGGGGGACCTAGAACGTATTATTCGGCGTGGTGCAGAACTTATGAAATTTAAATTGACGTCCGACGGCGCGCGCGAAATTGCTCAGCGCTCTCGTGGTACGCCCCGCGTTGCCGGACGACTATTGCGCAGGGTCAGAGACTTTGCTGTTGTTGCTGGTTCGGGTGAGGTCGATGCCGCCATTGCGGATGCCGCGCTTAACCGCCTGGAAGTCGATTCCAGCGGACTTGATTCTATGGATCGACGCTATCTGAGGTGTATCGCTGAGGCCTATAAAGGCGGTCCGGTCGGGGTTGAAACCATGGCTGCTGCCCTGTCGGAGCAGCGCGATACCATTGAGGAAGTGATCGAGCCGTTTCTAATCCAGCAAGGTTTTCTGATGAGAACCCCTCGCGGCCGCATGTTGGCGGATCGCGCCTACAGCCACCTTGATCTTTCTGTCCCGCGACGTGCTGCACAAATAGACCTGTTAGGTGATGAGGAGGAAGGCGATGGTTAACCCCGCCGTCTTATTGCCTAACGGAGAACACATTTTTGCCTTACGTGTGTACTACGAAGACACGGATGCAGGGGGTGTCGTCTATTACGCGAACTACCTACGGTTTGCTGAACGGGCGCGAACTGAGATGATTCGGGGCCTTGGCGTCGTTCATGGAGAATTGGCGCGACGCGACGGGGCTGCTTTTGCTGTGCGCCATTGTGCAGCGGATTATCTTCGCCCGGCGCGGCTGGATGATCGGTTGACGGTTCACACTCGCGTTGTAGCGGTAGGAGGTGCGTCCTTGCAGGCGTATCAGGTGGTGCGTCGGGAAGAGGATGAACTAGTGCGTCTTGATGTGCGTCTTGCTTATATGACCTACGATGGCCGACCCCGGCGGCTGCCACGCGAGGTGCGTACAAATTTTGAGGAAATTTGCGATATGCGAGGGATAGTCTAAATCATGGAAAGCAATCCGATTGAGGCTCTGGAGTTAGTCGGTAGCGTTGCCAGCTATGATTTCTCCATGATTTCCCTTTTCTTGCGCGCTGACCTGGTGGTCAAGCTGGTCATCCTGCTGTTATTGAGCGCGTCGGTCTGGTGCTGGGCGATCATCATCGAAAAATCTCTATCCCTGCGTCGTCTCAATGGCCATGCCAGCCAGTTCGAATCTAATTTTTGGTCGGGGGGATCCCTTGATGACCTATTCGACCGGATTGGTAGTCAGCCGAAAGACCCGATGGCAGCTGTTTTTGCATCTGCGATGCAGGAATGGCGGCGGGCGCGTTCGCGCGAAACCCAGGCGGGTATCGCCGACCTGCCACGCGGTGGCTTGAGCGAGCGTGTCGATCGGGTGATGCGCATTAGCATCAACCGGGAGATGAACCGGGTCGAACGCTACATGACCGTGCTAGCCTCGACTGGCTCGACGGCCCCGTTTATTGGATTGTTTGGCACGGTTTGGGGCATCATGCAGAGCTTTCAGGCCATTGCTCAAGCCAATAACACCAGCCTTGCTGTCGTCGCGCCTGGCCTTGCTGAGGCCTTGTTTGCAACGGCGCTGGGGCTGCTGGCGGCAATCCCGGCGGTGGTTGCCTTTAACAAGCTGACCAAGGAGCTCGATCGTTACGGCGGTCGTCTCGACACCTTTGCCGATGAGTTTGGCGCAATTCTGTCCCGCCAGCTGGAAGAAAGGAGCCATTGAGCGTGGCTATCCAGGCAGATTCCCGGGCCCGGCGCTCACGCCGGCGCAGCCATGTTTTGATGAGCGAGATCAACGTCACACCCTTCGTCGATGTGATGCTGGTGTTGCTCGTCGTCTTCATGGTTACGGCACCGCTACTCACCGTTGGTGTGCAAATTGATCTCCCGAAGGCTGACGCCAAGCCTATTTCGGGACAAGATGAACCTCTGACCGTTAGCGTTAAGGCTGGCGGCTCGGTTTACTTGCAGGAAACGGAAACTCCGCTGGCGGCCCTTGGCCCCCGGCTGGCGGCAATCACCGGCAGCAATCCCGATGCGCGTATTTTTGTTCGCGGTGACCGGAATCTCGCTTATGGCCGAGTCATGGAGGTTATGGCGGCTGTCACTCGCGCCGGCTTCCGCAAGGTTGCCCTGGTTGCTGAATCACCTCGGCCTAGGGCGGGGAGCTCGACGAAGGCAAAGGATAGTAAGACCACGCCATGATGTTGAGCCGTGCCTTGTTCACCTCCGTTGGTGGCCACGCCGTTGTGGTGGGAGTGGCTTTTTTTGGGCTGCCGTTTTTTAACGATCCGTTGCCAATTCTGGAACAATCTTTTCTCGTTGAAGTGGTGACGGTAGCCGAAGTGACAAATGCACGGCCAGCGGCGCCAGAGCCGGTAAAAAAACTTGAACCTAAATCCGAACCCAAGCCGCCACCGCCGCCACCAGAGCCCAAGCCGCCTCCATCGCCTCCACCCCCTCCAGAACCCAAGCCGCCACCGCTGCTACCAGAGCCCAAACCGGCACCGCCGCCGGAGCCGATGCCATCACCTCCGGAGCCACAGCCTATGCCTAGACAGGAGCCGGTACCCGAGCCCAAGGCGCCCGAACCAAAACTGCAACCGGAGCCCGAACTGCCAAAACAGGTGGTGCCAGTTCGGCTTGCCCAGGCGAAACCCAAGAGCAAGCCTAAACCACCGAAACAGGTGGTGCCAGTTCGGCTCGCTCAGGCGAAGCCCAAGAGCAAGCCTAAACCGCCGGATCCTTTTGCGAGCCTTTTACGCACGGTTGAAGACTTGCAAAAGCAAGCTCCTTCACAAAAGGAACGGAAAGAAGTACTCAAAAAAAAGGAGCCGTCCTTCGAAAGTCAGGTCGCTAGTGCGCTGTCTCAATCCAGTCAGCAGGTAATTGCGCCATACGACCGAACGGAGCCACTGACGAGCAGTGAAAAGGACGCTGTAAATCAACATCTAAAGAAGTGCTGGAGCATTCAGATTGGTGCTAATGCAGCAGCAAATCTCAACGTGGATATCCGCGTCAGCTTTAAACCCGATGGTAAGGTTTTGTCTGCGGAAATTGTTGATGCTGGCCGGCTAAGTACGGATGGTATTTTTCGTGCGGCAGCGGGCAGTGCTAGGCGAGCTGTACTCAATCCGATATGCGAGCAATTTCCGTTGCGGCCAGAGAAATTTGAGATCTGGAAGACCATGGTGCTGAGCTTCAATCCAGCGCAGATGCTAGGACAATAATAATGAAATTCTTCCAATGCTCACGACTGGTTATTGCCTGCTGTCTTGCCATTTACGTTACATTTTCGGGTGCTATTCCTGCACACGCGGAATTGCGCATCGACATAACTCAGGGCCGGGTCGAGCCTATGCCAATCGCCGTGACGGATTTTTCCGGCAAGGCCGACCGCGAGGTGCAGATTGGCGCTGATATCAGTCAGGTTATTTCCGACAACCTGGAACGTTCCGGCCTGTTCAAACCCTTGGACCGACTTGCTTTTATTCAAGCCCAGCCGCCAATGGATTTGACTCCCCGCTTTGCCGACTGGCGGGTGCTCAATGCTCAGGCCATGGCGCACGGAGTTGTCGACGTGTTGGAAGATGGTAGCCTACAGGTGGATTTTCGGCTGTGGGATGTCTTCTCCGGCGAGCAGATGGTGGCTCAGCGGCTGACCGCGGCGGTCGATGGCTGGCGCCGCCTTGCCCACATCATCTCCGATGCCATTTATCGTCGTATCACCGGCGAAGGCGGCTATTTCGATACCCGTATCGTCTATATTGCTGAAACTGGAGCGCAGAACCGGCGAATCAAGCGTCTGGCCATCATGGATCAAGACGGGGCCAAGCATCAGTTTCTGACCGATGGGTCAAATCTTGTTCTGACGCCACGGTTTTCGCCGACCCTTCAGGAAATCACGTACCTATCATACTTCAATGACACGCCACGGGTGTACATCTTTGACATTGAAACGGGACGTCAGGAGGTTCTTGGCGAGTTCCCGGGCATGACGTTTGCTCCCCGGTTTGGTCCGGAAGGTAAACGGGTCATTATGAGCATGGCCAAAGACGGCAACTCCGACATCTTTTCTATGGACATCGGGACGCGCAAGGTGACGCGGCTAACTAATCATTCCGGGATCGATACCTCGCCAAGTTTTGCGCCGGATGGAGAAAACATCATCTTCAATTCAGACCGCGGCGGAAGCCAGCAGCTTTACAGGATGAATGCGAACGGCAGCGATGTAAAACGCATCAGTTTTGGCAAGGGGCGCTACGCGACGCCTAATTGGTCGCCGCGCGGCGACCTTATAGCCTTCACTAAATTTCATGGCGGTACGTTTTATATTGGTGTTATGCGGCCTGATGGCAGCGGCGAGCGGCAATTGGCCAAAGGATTCCTTGTAGAGGGACCAACGTGGTCGCCAAATGGCAGGGTGCTAATGTTCTTTCGTCAGACTCGCTCTGACAGTAAGGGCCTCGGTGGACGCTCACGGGTCTTTTCTATCGATTTAACCGGATATAACGAGCGCGAAGTGATAACCCCGCTTGATGCTTCCGATCCGGCTTGGTCCCCCTCCCTTCATTTGGATGAACAGTAAGGTGCGCTTAATATAATCTTAAGAGAAATCAGTTATTTACATTAACCATCATTTATATTAACCGGGTATGTGATAGCCGTAATTTTTTGATCCAAAACCGCTTCCCCGCCGTGTATGGTAATTGCGGCCAATAGGCTGGCTTTGTATGATCACTACTCCTTCGAGGAGAGATTTGAATGTATTTTAAAATACTGACCTTGATAGCCGCAGCGGCTCTTGTTCCCGCTTGTTCCACGCCGTCGGAAGAGCAGTCGACAAGTGGTGGTACTGGTGGTGCATTGACTTCTGCCACGTCACAATCGTCGCCTTCAGCGGCGCCAACGGCGAAAACGGTGCCAAGCTCGCCTGC
>CAUZNJ010000051.1:0-10158 GCA_963580965.1 Alphaproteobacteria bacterium
GCTCTGCTAGTTCCGGCACTAGGGCGGGGCACTTCTCGATAGGGATGATGCGATTGCTATCCCGTTCGTGAAATCCTATGCGCGGCGCCCCGTGCCCGCCAGTGACGGAAAAATCGACGCGCCGGCGATGCCCTGGCCCCACCGATACGATGTCCGCAACTACACCGTCATCGAAGCCACGCCGCGTCAAGGCCTCGCGGACTAGCTGCTGTTTGAATTCCCCGGTTTCCGTTGATGATATATGTTGGGTGGTACAGCCGCCGCAAGCGCCCGCAGGGTTTGCGAAGTAGGGGCAGGCTGGTTTTTGGCGATTAGCGGATGGCGCGAGGATAGACACCATCTCAGCGGTCAGGCCATCGCGGCGCGATTCTAGCAGGCGCACGCGCAATCGCTCGCCGGGCAGAGAGAAAGGCACATAGACCGCCTTGCCCTCGTGCAAACCAATGCCATCTCCCTTCGCGCCCACAGAATCAATAATTACCTCGGTAATACCAAGATTGATAGCGCTGCGTGGTCCAGATCCGCCCTGCCGTCCGCGCCGTTTCCCTGGCTTCATGCGGGGTGGCGCTTTACCAACTCGCGGGCGATAACGATGCGCTGGATCTCATTGGTGCCTTCGCCAATGGCGAGCAACGGCGCATCGCGGTAGAAGCGTTCAACGTTGTATTCCTTGGAATAGCCATAGGCGCCATGCACGCGCAGCGCCTCGGCGCTATTTTCCATTGCTGCCTCAGTGGCGAATAGCTTTGCCATGCCGGCTTCGAGATCTGCGCGCCCGCCTTTATCATAAGCCTGCGCGGCATCAGCCACCATCAGCCAGGCCGCGTGCGCGCGCGTCGCCATATCAGCAAGCTTAATCTGAATGGCCTGATGTTCAGCGATGGGCTGGCCAAACGTTTGACGGTTCTGGGCGTATGAAAGCGATTCCTGCAAGCACGCCCGCGCCATTCCAGCTCCCCGGGCGGCAACATTGATACGCCCTAGCTCCAAACCGCCAAGAATGATCTGCATGCCGCGGCCTTCAGCGCCAATCAGATTCTCCGCCGGCACCTTGCAGTTATCGAAAATAATTTCTCCAGTATCTATGCCTCTATATCCCAGCTTTTCCAGTTTCCGCCCTACTTCAAAGCCCGGTCCTTTCTCGACCAGCAGAAGGCTCATCCCACGATGCGGCGGATCAACGTCCAAATCAGTCTTTACCAAAACGGCAAGGATGTTGCCGTTGACGCTGTTGGTGATCCACAGCTTGTTGCCATTGATGACATAGCCTTCATTGTCACGCAGCGCGCGGGTGCGAACCGCCTGCAAGTCAGTGCCGCAGCCCGGCTCCGTCAGGGCGATGCCGCCGCGTAATTCACCGGTTACGAAACGTGGCAAATAGGACGTCTTCATTTCGTTTGAGCCATGGCGCTCCACAGCGTGCGCCATCATCAAGTGAGCGTTGAAGAACCCGGTAACAGTCATCCAAACAGCAGCGATTCTCTCAACGACCTTGGCGTAGGTAACCGCTGACAGGCCCATGCCGCCGTACTCCGGGCTGATGGTAAGACCAAAGAAGCCAAGCTCGGCCATTGCAGCAACCATGTCCACCGGGTATTCGTCGGCGGCTTCTAGTGCCCGGGCATGGGGGCGAACTTCCTTATCCAGGAAACGATCAACGGTTTCCAGGATCATGGATTCCTGTTCGTCGGTGGCGACAGGGATTCCGACAGCAGCTGCGGTCATAAGTTTAACTCCAGAAAGTTTAGCTGGCGCCGGCGGTTCGGTTGGAGCGGGTTAACGCCATAAGCGCCCCAACATCAGTAACCTTCTCAAGGCTCAGAAGCGCAGTGGACAGCGCGTTTCGTCGCGCGTCCGATAGCGTCACCGTAGTTAGACCATCGAACTTGGCACGCAATTCTAGATCGCTGACAAAATTCTCCGGTTCCCCCTTGGGGATACGCACAAACTCTTCAAAATTTCCATACTTGGTACGGATTCGGACTATCCCACTCAGTCTCTCCGGGAACTCCGCTTCCGGCTTAGGGTCAGGTGCCGTGGTGATGCGCCGACAAAGATCCAAGGTCGCCGGGTCCTTGAGATGACGGTCGTAGTCATCCCACCCCATGCCGCCGGAACGCAGGGCGACGGCGGCTAGGAACGGCATCGAAAACTGTCCGTCTACAACGGTCTTGGGGCTCTGCTTGGATGCTTGCGGCTCGCCGATCAGAATCATTCCGGTCTTAGAAACACCAACCTCCACCAACTCGACATCATCACCGTTGATGCCATTCTGGGCGCGTAGGCTGATCAACGCATCGAGCGGTGCATGGCTATATCGGCAGGAAGGGTAGGGTTTAACGGCGATATTCATAGTTTCCCAGTCACCTCCTAATCCAGCCACAACCTTCTCTGGGTCGGGGTTTGGGGCATAGGTAGACAGAAATCCGGCGCGGCCCTCCAATGCTTTGGTAGGTCCAATGAACCCTTCAGCAGCAAGAGTTGCCGCCACCAATCCGTTCTGTGCTGCCCAGCCAACCTGGAAACGCTTAGTCCAGGCGCCATCTTCAAGGAACTGCAAAGAGCCGGCGGCTTGGCTGAGAACGATCCCGAAGGCTCTGGTCATGCCTTTGGCATCTAGGCCCAGCAGGCGCCCAGCAGCAGCGGCAGCACCAAACGCACCGCAGGTGGCACTCGGATGATAGCCACGGCGGTAATGATCGGTAGGGCCCAGGGCCAAGCTGATATGGATCTGCACTTCGTAGCCAACGATTATCGCAGCCAGCATGTCACGGCCACTCACACCGGCCATCTCGGCCGCAGCTAGGGCCGCGGGCAAAATCGGTGCGCTCGGGTGCAGCGAGCCACCAGCATGAGTATCATCGAAATCCAAGGAATGAGCGAGCGTTCCATTAATCATCGCGGCGCCCGGCGGGGTATAGCTAGTTTCCAGCCCAGCGCCACTAATGCCACCGCCTTCATAGCCCAGGCGCGCGGCGGCGCGCAGCAACGAGGGCGTGGACTCGGCGTCGTGCGTTGCCCGGACCATAATGCCAAAGGTATCGAAGATCAGCAGCTTGGCGCGCTCCGCAACGGCATCAGGAACGTCACTGATGCGTAGGTCGGCCGCGAAACGGGCCAGGGTTTCTGTTTCGCCGGTCATGCCTGCATCCTCGCCTTTATTCTTGAAGCGGTTGCTATGATACGTGCGCTATTCCTCGGCCGCAACGCGCAGACTATTAGCCTGCGTCGGTCTTGCAACGGCTATAACCGACAGCCACAACACCGACGCCACTTAGAATTAATATGGTTCCCACAACTAAGAGCGGTTCTAGTTCCTCTCCAAGCCATAGAGCCGAAATAGAAAGGCCCAAAATAGGCACGCCGAGAAAGCCTAGAGACGTGACAACGGTTGGCAACATGCGCGAGACCGAGGTTGCCGCCCAGGTTGCCGTCGGACCGGCGACAAGCCCGAGATAGCAAAGGGAAAGAAGAATACCAGGAGAAAATTCAATATGACCGTCACGTTCGAATAGGAATGAAAAGGTGGCCAACAATACGGTCGCCAGCAGCATTTGCCAGGGTAACAGTTCCAACGGCCCACGATACCATTCGTGGCGACGGGAGTGAAAGATGGCAAGCGCCCAGCTCGCTGCCGCCATCAGCAACCACATGTGACCGATCAGCACGTCCCGATCGTCCCAGTTGATAGATTGGGGTGCCAATAGGACGGCGACGCCCGCGAGTCCAAAAATGCTACCCGCCGCCTGCCAGCGGTCGATGCGTTCGCCCGTTAAGAATGTCAACGGGACCAGGAATAGCGTTGTGGTGTAGGCCAGGACGGAAGAACGTCCCGCCCCCAAATGTTGCAGACCTAGCTGGCTGAAGCCCAGAAAGAGAGTAAGTTGGCAGATGCCAATCGTGGCAACGATGGGCAGGTCTCGGCGTGACGGAAAATGTAACCGCCGCATCGTGGCAAGCAAAGCCATGGCGCCCAATGTACCTAGCCCAAGGCGGGCCGTGGCAAACCATAGTGGCGACGCTCCGTCAAGACCCGCCTTCATCACCGGCCAGGAACTACCGAATAAAAACACAGCCAGCCCGAGAAGCGCGACGGAACGTAATCCCACACCCGCCACCATCACAGATACAAGAACTTAGAGTGCGGCGTCGCCTGTCTCGCTTGTCCGGATGCGCATAGCTTGCTCCAAATCGACGACGAACACCTTGCCATCACCAATCTGGCCCGTTTGCCCAGCATCACGGATGGCCTCGAAAACCTGATCGACCTGACCGTCCTGAACCGCGATCTCCAGCTTCACTTTGGGCACGAATGTAACTTCGTATTCCGCGCCCCGGTAAATTTCCTTCTGCCCCTTCTGCCGGCCGAAGCCTTTTACCTCGCTGACAGTCATGCCCTCGATGCCAATCAAGGTCAGGGCCTCGCGAACCGCATCCAGCTTGAATGGTTTGATGACGGCAATGATGAATTTCACTCCTGCGTCCTCCCAATGGTTTAATGACCGCGTCTCATCGAGGTACCATCATAGATCATACGCCCGCTCACCATGAGAGGTGATATCGAGGCCTTCGATTTCCTCTTCCTTATCGACGCGCAAACCGCCCGTGAGCAAGCCGACTAACTTAAGAATTATGAAGCTGCCGACGCCAGCCCAAAGTGCAACAGCAACCACACCCGTGATCTGCACAGTGAACGAACCAGCGATGCCCAGGTCCAGGGGATGGCCTACACCACCGAGGGATTCAGCGGCAAATACGGCTGCCAACAGTATACCCAGCCCACCCCCGACCCCATGAACAGCGAAGACATCAAGGGAGTCGTCAATCTTAAGGCGCTGACGCATGAGCTGGACGATGCCAAAGCAGACAATTCCTGCTGTAATTCCGAGTACCAGGCCGCCGAGAGGCCCGACAAAACCGGATGCCGGGGTAATTGTCGCCAGCCCAGCAATGCTGCCAGTGACAGTACCAATAAGGCTTGGTTTGCCATAGCGGGACCACTCAATGGCCATCCAGGTCAGCGCCGCTGCTGCCGCTGAGATATGAGTGACGGTCATCGCCATACCTGCGCCGCCATTAGCGGCAAGGGCGCTGCCCGCATTAAAGCCATACCAGCCGACCCACAACATGGCCGCTCCGACCATGACCATGCCTGGATTATGTGGTGGGCTTAGATCGCGGGGGTAGCCCCCTCGAGGTCCCAGAAGCACAGCAATAATAATAGCCGATACGCCCGCCGTCACATGAACAACCAGTCCACCAGCAAAATCCATTACTCCCATTTCCTGCAACCAGCCACCTCCCCAAACCCAGTGACATACCGGTGCGTAGACGACGATTAGCCATAATCCACTGAATAGACAGACAGCGGAAAAACGGATGCGTTCGACATAGGCGCCGACAATCAGTGCCGGCGTAATAATGGCAAACGTCATCTGGAACATGAAAAACACGCTCTCAGGAATGTCACCGGAAAGCGTGTCAACGCCTATGCCGGAGAGGAACAAGTGGTCTAGCCCGCCGATAAACGAATTCAACGAAGTGCTTTCGTCGAAGGCCAAGCTGTAGAGCCCGACCAGCCAAAGAATTGATGCCAAACAGGCGATGGCGAAGCACTGCATCAGTACCGAAAGCACATTCTTCGAACGGACAAGCCCACCATAAAATAGGGCTAGCCCCGGCAGGGTCATGAACAGGACCAGCGCCGTCGCCGTTAGGACCCACGCCGTATTGCCCTCGTTTAGTCCGGCGTCCTGAGCCATGGCGCCAGACGGTGCCACCAACATCGCAGTCATGGCAATGGCAATTGCCATCAACCGCCATTGCGGCAAAAGTATTGCTCGATGATTGATCACGTTGTCCCCTTTTGATCTGCTATTAGAAGCGAAACTAAGGATGGCCTTAATTCTCAGCCATTAACCGCGCCATTCTCCTACACTATAGCAAAGTTTGCCGACTGTTTGGTCCCTTTCTATGCGGACCCAGCGCGAGCACCCTCTGAGCTTATCACGGATTGATGACGTTCCCGGGTATGCCGTCGAGCCAGGAGCGGATATCATCAACCATACCACCGTATCCCATGGCCCAGGCTTCCCGGACCACATAGCCCGTATGCCCCGTCAAAATAACGTTGTCAAGTTTGCGAAACGGGTGATTCCTAGGCAATGGTTCGATGCCAAACACATCGATGGCGGCGCCGGCTATGGCGCCGCGCTGGAGTGTATCGACTAGCGCCGCTTCGTTACAAACAGGTCCCCGCGATGTATTGATCAGATAGGCAGAGGGCTTCATCAGCCCAAGTTCATTGGCTCCCACCATGCCGCGGGTTTCATCGCTCAGGACAACCTGCAGGGAAACATAATCCGAGTCGCGAAATAGTTGATTGCATTCGACCCGTGTCACACCCTCTGCCGCGGCAATCTCGTCAGTTAAGGACCGACCCCAAGCGATAACGTTCATATCCATCGCCAGGCCGACACGCGCAACATACTTGCCTAGCCGGCCAAGGCCGAGGATGCCGAGCGTCTTCCCCCCCAAAAATTCAGAGAAGTCATGCTGCCATCCGCCCAACTTCATAGCACGGTCCTCCCACGGGATGCGTTTGGCCAACGCCAGCATTAGCGCCACGGCATGCTCGGCGGCAGGATAACCGAGCATGTTGACCCCGCAAACGTCGATGCCGCACGCCCGCGCTGCCTGCATGTCAATGGCGGCATTACGGTGTCCGGTTGTCAGAAGCAGCTTGAGGTCGGGCAATCGGTTGATGACAGTAGCGGGAAATCTCGTCCGTTCGCGCATGCAGGCTACAACCTTGAATCCTTGTAATGCAGCGACAATTTTGTCCTCGCTGTCAATATATGTGTCGAAGGTTTTGACTTCGCAGTCGGACAGGCTATCCCAGGGCGCTGACCCCAGCGCTTTGTTAAAATAGTCATCGAGGATGGCTATACGCGTCGTCATGCCCTCCCTCCTTTTTTACCTTCGTGAGCGCCAAGCGTGATTTTTGTAAGGCATAACGCCTCTGGTCGGCGTTAGCTAAAATAGAAAGCCCCCCAAGTATTCGCGTATATTAGCTTTCATCTGTGAGTCAAAAATTTTCATTAGGTCTTCGACTAGGACAAAAAGGGCCTTATCACGTTCGCTCAGGGTCGCTTCCTCGCCGATGGTGCGTGACAGGGTGACACGCGCCGTGGCAATGCCGCGTCGGAATCCCCTACTGTCAAAAATCTCAAGGCGTGCCTCGACGGCGGAATTAAACCTCGTCACCTGCTTATTCTTAAACGCGTCAGAGATACCTTTATCTATTGGAAGACGCGTTTCCGTGACGCTAGCGTCTAGGATAGTGAGTCTGGCCGTACCAGATTTTCCGGCCGCACGCAGCCGGTCGGCCGCCCATTGCCGTATCGCCTTTTCGGGCGCCTCCCGCAATTGGTGTTCGATGTGGGGGGCCATCAGCGGTGCAAGAAATTCGGATGCTACGTCGATTCGCGCAGTATCGAGATTGAATACCCCGAGATGCCCATAACTCAAGTTGGGTAGCCGCTGTTGTTCTACCGGGGTTGCACAACCCGTTAAAACCCCAGCGGCGGCCATAAAAAACACCAAGAAAAACATTCGGGTCACGAACAACTCCATCGCCACATGTCGTCACTTCGATACTCTAAGCCATTCGCAGAGGGTTCACTACGCTTGAAAAAGGGCGTCGATCTGATTCTCGTCGAACGTATAATTGGCCTTGCAGAACTCACAAGTCACCGTAACGATCCCATCGTCTATCATCTCAGCGATGTCGCTTTTCGGCAACAAGCGCAATGTCCGCTCGACGCGCTCGCCTGCGCAACGACACTGTTGCTCCAAGGGCTTTACTGGGAACACGCGGATGCCTTCCTCATGAAACAGTCGGTATAGTAACGTGTTGGGGCTTATGCTTGGATCCAGTATTTCCGCACCTGTTAAGGTGCTCATCAGAATCACTACTCGCCGCCAAGCTTCGTCTTGGGCATCATCACGAATGCGAGCCTCGGAGGAACCCGACGGAGATTCTGTTGGCAGGTGCTGCAGCAACACCGCCCCGCTGCGCACGCTAATGGCTTCACCTGTATCGGCTTCGTGAGTTTCAGCGAACAAGGTGAAAGCGGTTTCCAGCTGTTCCGATCGCCGGAAGTAATTTTGGGCACAGTCAGCCAAGGTTGAACCGATTAACTCCGTAATGCCTTGGTACCGCTCCGTTCCCGGGCCCTGGTCGACGGTGAATGCCATGTGCCCGACCCCCAGCAAGCGAGGCACGGGTCCGCTGGTAGCGGTTGCAGGGTCCGTGTTGTTCAGGCGCTCAGCATCAATGCGGGCATAGCCACGCAGGCCGCCGTCGCTGGTGACGTCGGCGACCATGGTGCGGATCGGACCGCTGCCGCTAGTTTGTAACGTGAAGATGCCATCGTATTTAAGGCCGCTGGCCAAGGCCGAGGCTAAGGTAATGCCCTCGGCCAGCAAAGTAGCGACCTCGGCTGGGTAGTGATGTGGCGCAATAATCCGGTCGAGTGCCGGTCCCAGGCGGATCAGCCGGCCGAGGACGCCCGCGCTTTCTAAGCGAAATGGCTGCACCACGTCCTGGGTTCGTTGCGACATATCGGTCGGTGCAGAGGTCATCGTCTCGGCAACTCCCATTTCCCCGATATTAGTTCAGACACCAGGCCAATATGCCTTTCTGCGCATGCAGCCGGTTTTCGGCTTCGTCCCATACAACCGATTGGGCTCCGTCAATTACCTCTGCCGTGACTTCTTCGCCACGATGGGCTGGCAGGCAATGCATAAACAGGGAATCTGGTTTTGCCTTTTCCATTAGACGTGCATCTACCCGATACGGCGACAACAGGTTATGGCGTTCTCCTGCATCCTTATCGCCCATAGACACCCAGGTGTCAGTGATGACCAGATCAGCACCGGCAACCGCCTTCTCAGGGTCGTCCGTCAGCAATACAGCCGCACCCACGGCCTTCGCCCAGCTGAGCGCCCTGGAACTCGGTGCTAGACTCTTGGGGCAGGCGAGGCGCAGCTCGAAGTTAAATCGATTAGCGGCATGGATCCATGACGTAGCTACATTATTGCCGTCACCGCTCCACGCGACCGTCCGCCCAGCGATGGAGCCGCGATGTTCTTCATACGTCATGACGTCGGCCATCAGCTGGCAAGGATGGGAATCGTCGGTTAAGCCATTGATCACCGGCACCGTGGCATGTTCCGCCAGTTCTGATAGCCGCTGATGATTATTGGTGCGGATCATGATAATGTCTACGTAGCGCGACAGGGCCCGCGCCGTATCGGCAATGGTCTCGCCACGGCCAATCTGCGTATCTCCGTCGCCTAGTACGATCGCATTGCCGCCCAGCTGCTGCATCCCAACTTCAAAAGACACCCGTGTGCGGGTTGATGGTTTCTCGAAGATCATCGCCAGCGTGCGGCCACGCAACGGCTGGCTATCCTTCATGGTGCCGTTCTTGAATGCGACACCCATAGCTAGGATATGTCGCAGGAAGTCGCCATCAACCAGGTTAAGGTCAAGAAAGTTCTTTGGGCTCCCCATAGCTCTAGGTTCCAGCATTGCCTAGTTCCTCGCAGGCGGCCTCCAGATGATTCAACGCTTGTTCAATATGAATCTCGTTGATGTTTAGCGGCGGTAGCAGGCGCGCAACGTTGTCTGCTGCTGGCACCACCAGCATGCGGCGCTTTAGCAGGTTATTGACTAGGTCGGTGTTCGGCACAACGCATTTCAGCCCGATCATTAGACCGGCGCCACGCACCTCCTCGATGACCATTGGGTAACGCTTTTGCAAATCGAGCAGTTGCCGCCATAGAGAATCCGCAACACCGCTCACCTCATCTAAAAAACCATCAGCAAGCACAATATCAAGCACTGCATTGCCCGCGGCCATGGCAAGGAAGTTGCCGCCGAAGGTCGTCCCATGGGTGCCAGGGCTTAAGGCGTCCGCAGCGTGCTGCTTTGCGAGGCAGGCACCGATCGGAAACCCTCCTCCGAGCCCCTTGGCGAGCGCAACGATATCCGGCTCGACGCCGGCCCATTCGCAGGCTAGGAACTTGCCGGTCCGCCCAACGCCGGTCTGCACTTCGTCGAACATCAGCAGCAGGCTAAATTCATCGGCA
>CAUZNJ010000052.1:0-9956 GCA_963580965.1 Alphaproteobacteria bacterium
AGGACGGAAAGGTCTCATGCCACTCATACTAACCAATATAGTGAATCCATAATGGCATATAACTCAGCTTGCAACGCACTTTAATGGGGAGCCCTAGTAGGCACGGCATCAGGACAGTTTACCAGTCCCTTGGGGAATATCGGGATGCCCCATACCAATGATGTTGTATCCACTATCGACGTGCATTACCTCGCCCGTAACACCAGCGCCAAGGTCGCTAAGAAGGTAAATACCGGCGCCACCAAGCTCATCAAGCGTTACCGTGCGACGCAACGGTGCGTGGCGCTGATTATTTTGAAAAACCTGACGTGCATTACCAATGGCACTGCCCGCCAACGTCCGCATGGGGCCGGCGGAGATAGCATTGACCCGAATGCCGCGCGGCCCAAGGTCAGTGGCTAGATAGCGTACGCTGGCTTCCAAAGCCGCTTTCGCCACGCCCATAACGTTATAATTGGGCATCACTCGTTCAGCACCAGCGTAGGTCAACGTAACCAGTGACCCGCCAAGGGTCATCATCTCTGCGGCTCGCCGCGCAATGGCCGTGAATGACCAACACGAAACATCCATGGTCTTCAGGAAATTCTTCCGGCTTGTATTAACGTACGCTCCACTCAGCTCTTCTTTGTCGGAATAGGCGATGGCGTGGACGACGAAGTCGATATGCGGCCACGTCGCGCCAATGGAATCAAATACTTGGTCTATTTGCTGTGCGCTGGTGACATCGCAGGGCAAAATATGCTTCGATCCAACCGAAGCGGCAAGCGGCCGTACCCGCCGCTCTATGGCATCACCCTGATAGGTGAATGCCAGCTCAGCGCCCTCTGCCGCCAAAGCCTTGGCAATTCCCCAAGCAATGGAATGATCATTAGCTACCCCCATGATAACGCCGCGCCGACCGGCCATGAAAGGTGTCTGGATACTCAATGCCGCGCTCCGGAATCAACCAACCAGCCGGCGAGACTAGTCGTCTGCCACTGCCTGTCGTGTGCAGTCATGCAATTAATCTAGGCGTCGAAACGGCGAAAGGCGAGGGATGCGTTGGTTCCGCCAAATCCGAAGCTGTTGGATAACACGCAATTGAGATGGAGGCCTTCCTGACGTTCCCGCACGATGGGCATATCCCCAGCCTCGGGCATCAGATTGTCGATATTCGCCGAAGCGGAAATGAAACCGTCCTCCATCATCAGCATGCAGTAGATAGCCTCGTGCACGCCGGTCGCACCAAGCGAATGGCCAGTCAAGGATTTGGTTGAGGAAAGCGCCGGCACCCCGCCGTGCTGGCTAAAAACGTTAGTAATCGCTTCCAGTTCCTTGAGGTCACCAATCGGTGTGCTGGTGCCATGAGTATTAATGTAGTCGATTGGCCGTCCCAAATCTTTCATCGCCATGCGCATGCAGCGTTCCCCGCCTTCGCCAGACGGCTGCACCATATCATGCCCATCAGACGTTGCGCCGTAACCGGCAATCTCAGCATAAATCTTCGCGCCGCGGGCTTGGGCATGCTCCAGCTCCTCAACAACGACAACGCCACCGCCGCCAGCAATAACAAAACCGTCGCGATCGACATCGAACGGCCGCGATGCGCGCTCTGGCTGGTCGTTGAATGCCGATGACAAAGCGGGCATAGCATCGAATAGGACAGACATCGTCCAGTCTAATTCCTCGCCACCCCCGGCGAATACAATGTCCTGTTTACCAAGCTGGATAAGTTCCGCTGCGTTGCCGATGCAGTGTGCACTGGTGGCACAGGCAGAGCTGATTGAGTAGTTAACGCCCTTGATACCAAAGGCGGTCGCTAGGGTGGCCGAGTTGGTGCTCGACATAGTGCGCGGCACCATAAAGGGCCCGACTTTCCGCGGTCCCCGTTCTCGTACCGCATCGAAGGCCTGCAGAAGATTCCGTGTCGACGGACCGCCAGAGCCCATGATCAAGCCATAGCGCTCGTCACCAAGGGCGCCCTCATCAAGCCCGGCGTCCTGAACGGCCTCCCGCATGGCAATATAATTATAGGCAGCACCCTCACCCATGAACCGCCGGACCTTTCGGTCGACAACCGCATCAACGTTAATATTGACTAATCCATGAACGTGGCTGCGAAATCCCATTTCTCGATATGCCGGCGCGGAGGTAATGCCGGACTTGCCATCCCATAGGGATTGACGGACTTCTGCCTTGTTGTTGCCAATGCTGGAAACAATTCCAAGACCGGTAATCACTGCGCGCTTCATTAGGAGACCTCGCTATTCCCGGGTTGCATCGTTATCAGTAAAGACCCCGACACGTAGGTCGCTGGCTTCATAAATGAGTTGTCCGTCCATCGATACACTACCCTCGGCAATGCACAGGCACAGGCGGCGACGGAGCACACGTTTAATATCGATGCGGTATTCAACCCGCTTAGCCTCTGGCAACACCTGGCCAGTGAACTTGACGCCACCGACGCCGAGAGCGCGACCGCGACCAGGCGCTCCTGTCCAGCCGAGGAAGAAACCTGTCATCTGCCACAACGCATCAAGACCGAGACAGCCCGGCATCACAGGGTCGCCCTCGAAATGGCAGCCGAAGAACCACAGGTCAGGTCGGACATCAAGCGACGCCACTACTTCTCCCTTGCCATGGGCGCCACCTTCCTCGCTGATGCGGTCAATTCGGTCGAACATTAGCATAGGTGGCAGGGGCAGTTGTGCATTTCCCAAGCCAAACAGGCGGCCATGCCCGCATTCGAGGAGATCTTCGTAGGTGTAGGCGTTCTTGGCGGTCACAGTAATGTCATCAGCCTGCAGTGGTACACTTTAACAAAATCATTGCGACCACCACGATAAATTGGTGATCAAATCAACGCCCTGTCCTCGGGCGGATGGCAAGCCTTTGTGGGCACGCCATATCTCGTCTACCAATCCATATATGGGCTGACCAGCAAAAAGGCGAATCATCAGGTGCGAAGGCGGCCTCATGGATGGCTTTCTACAACAGCCAAGAGCACGTCAGTTAAGTCCATTATGACGCAGTTTACCTCATCCGCCCATAACCTGTTGCCATGACTTAGAACATGAACGCCATGCGCCGTGAAGTATATTTCGAGTTCAAATTTCGTCATATAATCAGCGGGGGCGGGACAAAACCCGTCAAGAGCACCCACAGGGGCGCTGCCCGCCGTATCATGGCGCCCTAAGACAGCAGGTAAACAAAGACCCCCGGCAATAACCGCCGGGGGCCTTTTCGAACGGGATACCATAGCTTGATTTTCTATTGGCCGGCTAATCCCGCTTATTCGCGGGAGTCACCATCGCGCCGCCCGGAAATATCTTCGCCGCTCATCTGATCCACGTCACGCATGGACAGCTTGACCTTGCCCCTATCATCAATGCCGATCAGCTTGACTTTGACGCTATCGCCGACGGTTAACACATCGGTGACCTTGTCAGTCTTCGTGCTGGCAACCTGGCTAATATGAACCAGCCCATCACGGGTTCCCATGTAGTTTACGAAGGCGCCGAAATCGAGAATCTTCACAACCTTACCGTTATAAATTTGTCCGATCTCCGGCTCGGCCGTGATTCCGAGAACCCACTCGATGGCAGCATCGGCTGCCGACTGGTCTACGGCGGAGACCTTGACAGTCCCATCATCTTCAATATCGATTTTGGCACCGGTGGTTTCGCAGATTTCACGTATCATCTTGCCACCCGGGCCGATGACTTCCCGAATCTTGTCCTTGTTGATCTTAATCGTCGTGATGCGCGGCGCATTATCACTTACCGCATCACGAGCCTGGCCGAGCGCTTTGCCCATTTCATCGAGAATATGCAAACGGCCTTCATGCGCCTGACCCAGGGCAACCTTCATGATTTCTTCTGTGATCGAAGTAATCTTGATGTCCATTTGCAGTGCCGTAATGCCATTCGCCGTACCGGCGACCTTGAAGTCCATGTCGCCGAGATGATCCTCATCGCCAAGGATATCTGACAACACTGCGAAGCCATCATCTTCCTTGATCAGTCCCATGGCGATACCAGCCACCGGGCTGCTCAGCGGAACACCAGCATCCATCAATGAAAGCGATGTTCCACAGACTGTCGCCATGGACGATGAACCGTTTGATTCGGTGACTTCTGAGACCACGCGCATGGTATAGGGAAACGATTCCTTTTCTGGCAATAATGGACGCGTGGCACGCCAGGCGAGCTTGCCGTGACCAATTTCTCGCCGACCAGGGCTACGCATAAAACTCGCTTCGCCGACTGAATACGGTGGGAAGTTGTAGTGCAGCATGAAGTGCTCGCGGTATTCACCTGCAAGTGCATCCATGATCTGCTCATCCTGTCCAGTACCCAATGTCGTCACAACAAGTGCCTGGGTTTCGCCTCGGGTAAACAGAGCGCTGCCATGGGAGCGGGGCAGAATACCTACCTCACAAATGATCGGCCGCACAGTCTTGGTGTCGCGACCGTCGATCCGCATGCCAGTTTTCAAAATGTCGCGGCGGACAATGTCTTTTTCCAGGTTCTTGAACGCCTCCGGTAAAATTGCCGGCACCAAGTTCTGGTCCAAGCTGCCATCAGAAGAGATCGCTTCCTTCACATTAGAACGGACAGCCGCGATCTGTTCCTGACGCGCGCTCTTCGCTGTTTCCGCGTATGCAGCGCGCAAATCAGTTTCGGCTAGAACCTGGACCTTGGCAACAATGGCGTCCTTGCCTTCCGGCGGAGGTGGCAGGGTCATCGGCGACTTGGCGCACATTTCAGCCAGCGCGATGATTGCGTCAATAACCGGCTGGAAGGCCTTGTGTCCAAAGGTGACCGCCCCAAGCATAATCTCTTCGGACAATTCGTGGGCTTCTGACTCGACCATCAGAACGCCTTCCTGGGTGCCGGCCAGAATTAGGTCTAGGCGGGATTTAGGCATGTCATCGATAGGCGGGTTCAGCACATATTCGCCGTCGATATAACCGACACGGCAGCCCCCGAGAGGACCCAGAAACGGCAGGCCCGAAATGGTTAGCGCCGCTGAAGCACCAATCAGGGCTACGATGTCAGGGTCATTCTCTAAATCGTGCGCTAGTACCGTGCAGATAACCTGAGTTTCGTTTTTGTAGCCTTTAGCGAAAAGGGGCCGGATAGGCCGGTCAATAAGACGCGATGTGAGCGTCTCTTTCTCTGCTGGGCGGCCTTCGCGCTTGAAAAATCCACCAGGTATTTTGCCAGCGGCAAAAGCTTTTTCCTGATAGTTCACCGTCAGGGGAAAGAAATCTAAACCGGGCTTTGGTTTTTTCTCACCAACGGCCGTACACAGCACTATGGTGTCGCCATAGGTCACTATCACGGCGCCGTCGGCCTGACGGGCGACCTTGCCAGTTTCCATGACCAACGTGCGTCCGCCCCACTGCAATTCCTTGCGAAATTCCTTGAACATTTTGTTTATATCCTTTCCTTGCGTTCAGGCCGGCACGCGTATTCGTGCAACGACCTCGAGTAGCCCAGGCGCATCCATGTTGAGGGCGCACAGATATGCAGCGCTGAGCACTTGACCCAGCGCCGTTATATCCGCCCCCCATGGGGCGGATCAATTGCCTCAACGCCTGATTTCCAGCCGCTTGATAAGATCTTCATAGCGCTTCTGCTCATTGGACCGAACGTAGTCCAACAGGCGCCTGCGTTGCCCGACCATCATCAGAAGGCCACGACGAGAATGAAAATCTTTCTTGTGAATTTTAAGGTGCTCGGTAAGATTTTTTATGCGCTCCGTCAGGATCGCAACCTGCACCTCGGGGGAACCAGTATCACCCTTAACGCGGGCATACTCTAAAATCAATTCGCCCTTACGGACGGCGGTAATCGACATCGATGTCTCCATCACTCACAGGTTTAAGACACGGACGGAGCGGATTTCTCCACCCTCAATGCGGGCCAACGCCACCGGCCGATCGCCGGATTTTGCACAGAACACCACATCCCGTAGATTCTCGGTCAGAGAAGACCGATTTACGACGGGCAACACCGCAACGGCTTGCCCACGTTGTAAGCGCCTAGCTTCGGGTTCTGTCAGGGCTAGCACCGGGATGTCGTCCAGTGCGGTCGCAACAGGAAGTAGGCACTCATCAAGCCCCGCACTATGCCCAAGCGCGGCAAGATTATCCAGGGAAATTGCAACAGACTCATGAAAGGGGCCGACAGACGTGCGGCGCAGGTTGATTATATGCCCGACGGTCCCCAGGGCACGCGCCAAATCTCGGCCAAGTCCCCGCATGTATGCCCCCTTTCCCGCAATCACTTCGAAGGCGGAATGGTCTGCATCGGGGGTATCCACTAAGGTAAAGCTATCAATTCGGACAATTCTTGATGCCAGTTCCACGTGCTCATTAGCACGCGCCAGATCGTAGGCACGTCGGCCAGCGACCTTAATCGCCGAATAGGCTGGTGGAACTTGTTCAATGGCCCCAACGAAACCGGGAAGCGCTTTTTTAATCGCCTCGGCATCGGGCCTATTGGTGCTAGTTTCCATCACCGCCCCCTCGGCATCGTCTGTCGTTCGTGCTTCCCCCCATCTCACAGTAAATTTGTAAGTCTTAGTACCATCCATTACGTAGGAAACGGTCTTGGTCGCCTCGCCGAAGGCCAAGGGCAGGACCCCAGTGGCGAGCGGATCAAGGGTCCCACCGTGGCCCACTTTAGCGGCTTCGGTCATGGCCTTAACTTTGCTGACGACGCCAGCGGACGTCATGCCGGATGGCTTATCGATTATGATCCAGCCGTTAATCATCTTGCCGCGGCGTTTACGCATCTTCGTCTTCTCCTCCCTTGAATGCTGCTTGCCGCAGGAGGTGATCGATACGTGAAGCGGTGTCAAAACTCTCGTCGGCGGAAAACTGAAGATTAGGCACACGCCGCAGGCGCACCGATTTTGCAATTGCCCGGCGCAGAAAAGGCCTTGCTCGGGTCAGAGAATGGAGTACGACGGATACATCTCCACCGCCAAGCGGTACGACAAAGGCGGTAGCGTTTCGCAGGTCGGGGCTCACTCGGACCTCCGTGATGGTTATTGTGGTACCAGCGATTCCAGGGTCATAGACCTCACCACGTTCCAGAAGCCAGGCCAGCGCATGCCGCAATTCCTCTCCGACCCGCAATTGGCGTTGGCTTGGCGCGGCGGCCCGGCGCTTTGGCATTATGAAAAATCTCTCCGGTAGGCGCTGCGGGACATTTACCGGGCGCGAAATTCACCTTATTAAACAGGGTTTTCCTATGTTTTCCATAGGCTGGCTTGGCGCCGAACACACCATGGTGTAGTCCACTTCAAGCTTTACGTAACGCAGGATGACAGCCTATGGGCAACATAGGCTAAATTCTATCTGTTAGAGCTGGCGGGCGATTTCCTCAACCTCAAAGCACTCGATCATGTCGCCAGCCTGGATATCTTGATAATTCTCCAGCGCAAGACCGCACTCAAAGCCTTCCTTTACTTCGCGCGCATCATCCTTAAAGCGCTTGAGCTGAGCCAGGCTGCCTTCGTGAATCACCACCTGATCGCGTAAAAGGCGAACCTTGGCGCCGCGACGAACTGCACCCTCCGTGATCATGCAGCCAGCAATTTTTCCAGCTTTGGTAACGTTGAATACTTCACGTATCTCAGCATAGCCAAGAAGGTTTTCCTGAAGCGTCGGCGATAGCATGCCGGATAGGATCTGACGGACGTCATCGATCACGTTGTAGATGATCGAATAATAACGGATTTCCACATTATCCCGCTTAGCAAGAACCCGAGCCTGCGGATTGGCACGCACATTAAACCCGATGACAATAGCATTGGATGCACGGGCCAACGTTACATCAGACTCATTAACCCCGCCTACAGCGGCGTGAAGAACGCTGACCTTAACTTCATCCGTGGATAACCCGTTTAACGCCATGTTAATGGCCTCAACGGAACCGTGCACGTCAGCTTTTACGATAACCGCCATTTCCTTAGCCGCGCCTTCCTGGATGCGCAACAGCATCTCTTCCAGCGTACCGCGCGCTGAGCCCACCGCCCGGGCATCGCGCTGCTTGCGCTGGCGGAATTCTGTGACCTGACGGGCACGACTCTCCGTATCGACGACGATGAAATCGTCACCGGCGTCGGGAGTTCCGCTAAGACCAAGGACCTCGACAGGCACTCCCGGCCCACCATCTTCGATCTGCAAACCGTGATCATCGACCAAGGCGCGAACCCGGCCCCATTCTCCGCCTGCAACGAATATATCACCAACGTGAAGCGTACCCCGGTTGATAAGTACCGTCGCCACAGATCCACGGCCAAGCTCGATGCGCGATTCTATAACTACGCCTTCAGCGGTTCGGTCCGGATTAGCGGTTAACTCCAGCAACTCCGCCTGCAGCAGAATCACCTCCTGCAGCTTGTCCAGATTCATTTTTTTCGTCGCCGACACTTCGACCGTCAGGATATCGCCACCCATCTCCTCGACGACAAGATTATGCTGCAGTAATTCCTGACGCACCCGGTTAGCGTCTGCGTTGGGCAGATCCATCTTATTAATCGCGACGATGATCGGAACGCCTGCCGCCTTGGCATGGTCGATGGCTTCCTTTGTTTGCGGCATGATCCCGTCATCCGCAGCAACGACCAAAACAACGATATCCGTCACCTTGGCACCACGAGAACGCATTTCCGTGAAGGCGGCATGACCCGGCGTATCGACAAACGTGATCTTGGCCCCCGACGCCAGAGATACTTGATAGGCTCCAATATGCTGCGTTATGCCCCCCGCCTCACCAGCAACCACATCCGTCTGGCGCAGAGCATCGAGCAACGAGGTTTTGCCGTGGTCCACGTGACCCATAATCGTCACCACCGGCGGCCGCGACTTCAGACTCGCGTTAGTATCGGATGTGCCGGCCAGACCAATTTCCACATCTGCCTCGCTAACACGCCGGACGTTATGGCCAAATTCATTCGCCACAATCTCGGCGGTATCAGCATCAATGAGCTGATCTACGGTCGCCATTACATCCATTTTCATTAACGATCGTATAACCTCGTTACTACGTTCGGCCATACGGTTTGCCAATTCCTGAACAGTAATCACATCTGGAATCACGACATCTCGAACTACCTTTCGAAGCTCGCCTATGCCAAGCTCAGACTGGCGCTTACGCTCTCGCTCTCTCGCCCGCCGGACCGAGGCCAAGCTTCGGGTTCGCTCATCTCCATCATCCAGCGCTTCGACAATTGTAATCTTGCCAGCCCTTCGGCGCGGCTCCCCGCGGCGCGCTGTCAAACTTGGTCGTCGTACCGGTGTCCCGGGGCGGCGACCCCGGGCCCGCTCATCAGCATCTTCGGGCTCGCCATCAACCGGTTGAACTTTAGCAACAACAATAGGGGCAACAGGCGTAATCTCAGGGGCAACAGGCGTAACCCCATTTGCCAACTCTTCCGGCTGCTTAATCTTCGCCCCTTCGTTAGACCGCCCTATGACCTCCGCCTCTGAATCTTCCTGAACAGGGGCCAGGACCAATTCTTCCTCAGCAACGGAACCCAGGGCGGAACCCCCAGAATCAGCTCCGCCGGGCATCAACTCAGATTCAGCGTCCTCGCCGGTTGGGGCAATCGAAGCAGGTGGATCTTCCTCGGATCGTTTAAAATCCTGAAGGGCACGAGCTCGAGCCGCTTTTTCATGATTGGTCAACTGGACATTTGCAGCCCGCGCGGCTTCGGTATCTCCATCAACCTCTGGCTCGCTGACTTCCGGCACCACCTCGCCAGCCGGACGCGCGCGAACCTTAGCCATCTGCCCCATGTCATCAAGCGCATACGATCGTTTTTTACGAATCTCGACCGCAACGACTTTGGAGCGCCCGTGCGAAAATTTTTGACGCACCTGGCCGCTCTCAACCGTTTTGTTCAGTTCAAGCTTACCGGGGCGGTTCAGCCTCAACGGCTTCTTCTCGTCCGCCTGC
>CAUZNJ010000053.1:0-9857 GCA_963580965.1 Alphaproteobacteria bacterium
TTTGGGACGTTGCCCTACAAGTACCCGCCCATCCAGGTCGACCAATGCTGCTGCGGAAACCAGGACGGTGGGTAAACCGTGACGGATAGGCACTTCTGCATGCAGGCAGCCATGAGTACCTCCAACGCTAACGGTTGTCTGGCTGGGACCCCGCATCAAATGCGGGTGACCGCAGCACCGAGCCGCTCGTCATCCTGTTTGGCCTCTTCGCGGGTTAGGGCAAAGGCGTTAACTTTCTTAATACCGCCGCGAGCGGGGAAATCGTAGTCCTCTATGCCCAAAGAATGCATACCAACCTTCTCCAGAACCCTTTGGGACGGCGCATTGTCTACCAACGTAGCAGCCCATACCCGGTGCACACCCATGCGATTAAAGGCGAATAGTACCATTCGACTAACCGCCTCCGTAGCGTAACCCCTGCACCAGTATGGTCGGCCAATCCAGTACCCGACCTCAGCGCCCTTGGCATAATTTCCTGTCTTAACCTGGACAGTGCCAATCAAAGCGTTATCAGCGCGCAGCGCAACTGCCAGGGTATAATCACCGCCACCACGCAGTTTCTCCTGGGTCAAGCAGATCCAATTCTCGGCGAGCCGGTGCGGATAAGGGTACGGGACGTCGGCAAGATACCGCGCGACATCCCAGTCTCCGGCATAGGTGCGCACCGAAGGAGCGTCACGGAGCTCAAGACGCCGGAGCCGTAGCCGGTCCGTTTCCAGTGGGAACATGGCCATAAATCAGGTCACCACTTGCTTAACAGAAACAGGAGCATGAATTTAGCTACTTAGGATCTATAGTCTGCGTTAATATCAATGTATCCATGGGTCAGGTCACAAGTCCAGACGGTGGCCTTTCCGCGCCCGACACCCACATCGACGACAATATCAATCTCGCGGCCCTTAAGGTGAGCCGCCACCGGCCTTTCATCATAACCTGCCACGGCCTCGCCCTCGGCGGCCACTTCTATGCCGCCAATGAAGATTGACAGCTTATCCCTATCCGCTTTCTCTCCCGCCTTGCCAACGGCCATCACAATGCGACCCCAATTTGCGTCTTGACCGGCGATCGCCGTCTTGACGAGAGGCGAATTGGCGATAGCCAAGCCGATGATACGTGCAGCCTTGCGCGACGCCGCACCGGATACTGTGATAGTTATAAATTTGGATAATCCCTCACCGTCCTTCACCACCATATGAGCTAGTTCGAGCAGCAAGGAGTCGAAAGCCCTACGAAAGTCCCGCAGGCGTGGGTCAGACGCCTTGGTGACGCGCCCATTGCCAGCTGCCCCGGTGGCGAATGCCAACACCGTGTCACTGGTTGAGGTATCGCTATCAACGGTGATGCAGTTGTAGGTACGATCTGCTCCACGGGACAAAATCTCCTGCAAAGCATCTCGGGACACATTGGCATCTGTAAAAATGTAGCCAAGCATGGTAGCCATATCAGGCGCAATCATACCCGACCCCTTGGTAATACCGTTTAAGACTACGGTCTTGCCGTCGATATCAGCGGTGCGAGTCGCTGCCTTGGGAAAGGTATCTGTAGTCATGATAGCGCTCGCCGCTGCCTTCCAGGGACCGGCCGCAAGATTCTTTTTTAACCCCGGGAGCGCATTTAGAAGCTTTGTAGCAGGCAGCGGCTCGCCGATGACACCTGTGGAAGAAACGAACACTTGACTGGGCTTGCACCTCATCAGGGCGGCCACCCCCTTAACCGTTTCATCGACCGTGTTGGTTCCGGCGCGCCCCGTAAAAGCATTGGCATTTCCCGAATTGACAATTAGCGCCCGGGCGCTGCCGCCCTTTAACGCCTTGCGGCACCAATCGACGGGCGCCGAACATGTCTTAGAGCGGGTGAGGACACCAGCCACCACAGTTTTCTCCGCCAACTCAACAAGCAGAACATCCGTGCGCCCACGATACCGCAGCCCCGCTGATCCAGTAGCAAAACGGGCCCCGGCAACGTCTGGCATAGTGGGGAAGGTCTCAGGAGCGAATGGGGATGGTTGCATCGGCACGGCGGCAACTCCAGGAAGGGGAAAAATGAACCTGCCTAAACGGTTACGGTAAATTTGGGAAGGCGGAACCACCTACTTGAGTGAATTACACGCCAGATAACCTCGGCTGAAAAGGCTAAGCTGCTCGAGTTAATGACGCAGGGAACGGTTTTCCATCATTGTCAAAATTTTGAAACGCCAGAAAGCAAAAGCGAAAGCGAAGCATAAAAAAAGATGCAAAGATCAGCTCCATCCAAAATTCTACCAGTGAGGCAGCGTCCAAGATGGGATGTGTGAAGAATATCTATGCGAAATTCCCTAAATCTTTGGCCGCTATCGCCTTGGCCGTCAAAGAAATAAACTCCACGACTTAGGAGAGATGTCTCTTAGAATATCAACAAGATAAACACAGGTGCGGCCACTACGGAGGTATCTACGGAAAGCGGATGGAGCCTGGCCCACCAACCATTTAAATATTACAAACACCAGATCATCCCTGTAGATAGGTTCATGGTGGAAGTGCGTCCCTATTCAGCTGCCGTTGGGCTTGCCTGCGATGACATGAAAAGTACGTGTAAGTCTCGCCGACCCTTTATTTATGAAAGTCAATTCCACTAAGTGTTCATTTTGATGGCGTTTTGCACGGCTAGATATCCTACAAATCATACCGTAAACGAAACCCCAATGATGCGCCGCCCGTGAGCTTATACCATTCAGAATAACAGACTTAAGGCGCAATTCTCTTGCCATCGGGACCAAACTGCTGGATGTCAGCCGCGGCGCGTAATTGCTTTATCAGGTCATTGCGGATGGCCTGACCAAGCTCATTTCGAACCTTTTCCTCTGCCTCGGCAAAAGACGGTGGTTGGCTGGCGCGGCGATCCTCGACTAGGATAACGTGCCAGCCAAATTTTGTCTTTACCGGTACCGTCGAGCTCTCGCCTGGCATCATAGAAAAGGCCGCCTTGGCAAAGGGCTCTACCATCTGCCCCTCACCGAAGAAGCCAAGGTCGCCACCACTTGGGCCCGAGGGACCAGTGGAACGATCCTTAGCGAGTTGAATAAAATCGCTACCCTTACCTAATTCAGCAATAACTTCCTTCCCCTGCTCTTCTGTCTCAACCAGGATGTGTCGGGCATGAACCTCGTCCTCCAACACGGAGGTCGCTAGGTGCAGTTCGTATTGCTTGCGTAGGGCCTCTTCGGTAGAGCCCGCCACAATCTCCTGGAGGACATAAGCGCGTTCGAGAATCTGGTCCTCGATGCGGGTCATAGTCAGACGGTGCGCCGTCTTTTCATGCAAGTTCTGTTTCCGAGCAGCCTGGGCAGTAAGCTTGTTGCCAATTAAGCCTTCCATAAGGACAGGGAACAGCGTCTCCATGGAAAGTTCCCGTGCCTGTGGCGGAAGGCGCTCGATCGCGAAGTTTAAATCCGACATATGAAGTTTATCGCCATTAATAATGGCAAGCACGGGATCAGCGGGCGCTACCTGTGCCAGGACTACCGGTGCTGTTAAACAAAACAATGCACCAACAAGCATGACAGGTAACAGCACGTGGGCGGAAAAACGAATAATCATGATGTGGAATTCCTTTACGTAACCTTACCTGCGGCGTGTATCTAGTGCTCCGGTGCTTACATTCAATATTTACGGCACAACAACAGGGTTAACGTATCGTATATGGAGCTCACCCAGGGTGCAGCGCTAAGCTGGAATACCATACGCATTAGCAAGAATACATTTCGATTAACGTTTATACGACGTAGAAAAAGAGGAAAATAGACGACCTTGTTATGGCAGGCTCATTATATATTTAGAAAATCGCCATACTTGTACCCCGCCTATTGACATGAGTTGGCTTAGACACTTGCTACTTTTTCCTTCTAGAAACCCCTCTTTCTCAGTACTACTCTATGTTGCCCTCCAGCCAATAGGCCGTTGGTGGTACCCGCTTCCTACTCTCCAATCATGGTTCGGTTAGCCTTGTCCAAGATTCTCTGGGTCGCGCTTGCCGCGATGTTCTTTCAACAGTGCTTCACCATCCTATCGCAGTCGGTGATTCCACTGATCGCGCCGGTAGCGCTGCCGGTGTTGGATGTTCCTGCGTCCTACCTCGGTGTTTTTGTTAGTATCTCAGCCGTGGCAAAGACCATCGTTAATATCGGCTGCGGCAACTTCATCCGCCGTTATGGTGGTATCCGGATCAGCCAGGCCGGCCTCGTGTTCGTCATATTAGCTTTGTTGTGCGCCGCCTCCGGATATGTTTGGCCGTTCCTAATCACCGCCATCGCCATCGCATTGGGCACGGCGGCTGGGACGCCCGCCAGTTCGCATATCCTGTCGCGCTATGCCCCACCCCGCTACGCACCGATGATCTTTTCAGCAAAGCAGACGTCAGTGCCTGTTGGCTTGGCCTTCGGAGGTCTGGTTGTCCCCTATCTGGTATCTTTATTCGGCTGGCAGGGTGCATTGATGGCTATAGCCACAATGTGCCTATGCTTTGGTTTATTTCTACAAACCATCCGCACAGAGATCGACAGCGACCGCATTCCCGATCAAAAGATGTCAGTCAACGATTTCCACATCACTCTTCTAGTTGTACTTCGCCACCGGGGGTTGCTGCGGTTGTCGATCGTTAATCTCAGCTTTGTCGGCCTGCAGATTACCTACATGACCTATATGGTTCTATTTCTAACCAACGAGCTTAACTACAGCTATGCAGACGCTGGAATTTTTTACGCTACTGCGATGATGGCAGCGATACCTGCCCGTGTCTTGTGGGGCTATGTCGCCACCACCAGGATCGGCGCCGGGAATGTATTGGCCGGGCTAGCCTTAGGGATGGCGGCCGCTTCGATGGCCACTGGCATGACAACGCTTGAATGGCCAGCATGGCAAATACTTTCTGTATCAATCATCCTCACGTCTACAGCCCTTGGGTGGCAAGGTGTTTTGTTATCGGAGGTAGCCCGCCTCGCCCCACCCGGACAGATTGGTGCGGCGACCGGGGGTGTGCTTGGATTCAGCTCCATCGGCCAGATATTAATGCCCTTGGCGTTCAGTGGCATGCTGATGCTTACCGGCGAATACCGCTACGGCTTCATGGTGGTCGCCATCCCCGCCCTGATGGTTGCCGTCATGTTATTATTAGGTGGCGGTGTCGAGGGCAGCAACCGGAAACACCGGCCTACGACTAACTGAAACATCAATAGAAAGCTTGCCAAGGCGGGGTTACCAAAGTAGCTCTAAGGCTATAATTCGCCGGTAAGCACATTTGCATCATGCCCTCTAATTAACGGTCCCATCCGCCCTTGTCCAAGTTGCTCTGGGTAGCGCTCACGGCGATGTTCTTTCAACAGTGCTTTACGGTGCTGTCGCAGTCAGTCATTCCGCTGATTGCACCACTTGCATTGCCAGCGATGGACGCACCGGCAGCCTATCTTGGCATATTCGTCAGTATTGCGGCGGTGGTGAAGACCATCGTCAACGTTGGTTGCGGTAACTTCATCCGCCGATATGGCGGCATCCGCATCAGCCAGGTAAGTCTGATTTTCGTTATCATCGCCTTGTTGTGCGCCGCAAGCGGAATCATTTGGATGTTTATAATCACCGCAATCTGTATTGCCTGTGGCACAGCAGCCGGCACACCGGCAAGTTCTCATATTCTGTCCCGCTATGCACCCCTCCGCTATGCCCCTTTAGTCTTTTCAGCAAAACAGACATCGGTTCCTGTCACTCTGGCAATAGGCGGCCTCGCCATTCCATTTCTGGCGCTTCTATTCGGCTGGCAGGGCACCTTAGTCATCATTGCCATCTCCTGCTTGTGCTTTGGGTTAATCCTACAGACCATCCGCGGCGAGCTTGATCATGACCGCAACCCTGCTCAGGAACTTTCGGTTGGCGACATCAAGAGTACATTGATACTCATCATTAGCCACAGGGGCCTGCGTCGCCTTTCAATTGTCATTTTTGCCTTCGTTGGTCTGCAAGTTACTTATATGACCTACATGGTTCTGTTTTTGACCAACGAAATGAGCTTCACCTATGTCGAGGCTGGAGGCCTTTACGCCACGGCAATGGCCGTGGCCATCCCCACTCGTATTTTCTGGGGATATGTCGCTAGCAACTGGATCAGCCCCAGCCGGCTGCTTAGTTTATTAGCGGTGACTATGGCAGCGGCCCTGGTGGCAACCGGCTTTAATTCACCAGACTGGGAGTCATGGCAGGTTCTCGCAGTGGCTATTGTCGTCTCCTCAACAGCGCTCGGCTGGCACGGCGTTCTGCTGGCCGAAATTGCCCGACTGGCACCCGAGGGCCAAGTCGGCGCGGCAACGGGCGGAGTGCTTGGTTTCAGCTCGGTTGGCCAAACGATAATGCCGCTGGGTTTCAGCGCTATTCTAGCAACGACCGGTAACTATCACCTCGGCTTTATGCTGGTAGCAATCCCACCGTTAATGGTCGGCATCATGCTGTTAGTCGGAGGCATTGAAGGTAAGGGGCCAGAGAAGATGATTGCCACTAAGTAAATACAATTTTGAAAAAACACCTTATTTATAAATATAAATTAAATATATAATATATAATTTATAATTTATGATTTTATTGTAAATTATTTATATAAAAAAAGTTAAAAGGGATTTAAAAAAGATCTATTGTTCGATTAGAGATAAAAAATTTGGTATTTTCTGTTCACAGATAGTTCGCGGATCATCATAATATTTACAGCCCGCCGCATACGCTAAAGGCCCACGCGGTAAAACGTGAAACTCTTCACCTAGCACATAATCAGTACTATCATAGGACACTAGATCTCCACTTTCAGGAGTCTCACAGGCTCATGTCCATCAACGTAAAACCCATCGATCCCAATCTCCCAGATTTTGCCAGTATGGTCTCCACAAGCAGTAGAATTGAAAAATCATGGCCTTGACCGTTAAACCTGCCGACCCAAAGCACCCTGACTTCATTGGCGTGATCAGCGATATCGATTTACGCCAAGCAGATTCTGCCATGCGATCGGATATCGAAGCGGCAATGGACAAATATGCCGTGCTGGTTTTTCGCAACCAAACCCTCACCGACGATGAACAAGTCTCCTTTAGTTCCCTGTTCGGCGAACTAGAGACCAGCCGAAATTCAATGCACCCCGAACACAAGCCGCGTTTTGATGATCGTCTTTCTGATATCTCCAACTTGACGCATGATGGAAAAATTGTTCCGACCGATGACCGGCGCTGGATGCGGTCATTAGGTAACCGCTTGTGGCATTCCGATAGCAGTTACAAGGCGACACCAGCCAAGTATTCTATGCTGTCGGCACGCGTCTTGCCTTCGTGGGGCGGGGAAACAGAATTCGCCGACCTGCGCGCAGCCTATGACGCCCTCTCTGATCGCATGAAGGCCCGCGTTAAAGACATGGAAGCTCTGCATTCAGAGGCGTTCTCGCGCGCCAAGATCGGCTTCACTAACTATGCCCCCAACGAAGTGGCGCTAAACAAGCCTGTGCCACAGGCTTTGGTGCGCACCCACCCAGGCTCGAATCGAAAAACCTTATTCCTTGCCTCACATGCCGGTAAAATCGTTGGGATGACGGTACCGGAAGGGCGCATGCTGCTCCATGACCTGATCGAGCACGCCACCCAGCGTGAATTTGTCTATCGCCATACCTGGACTGTCGGCGACTTCGTCATCTGGGACAACCGATGCCTCATGCACCGGGCTCGCGAATTTGATGCCAGCGAGATCCGCGACATGCGCCGTTCAACAGTTGGCGATATCGCGCCGACCCTTGAACAAAAGAAAATGCAGGAAACGGCTGCCTTGCTGTAAAATGTGCAAATGGTAACGATAAATCTTCGAACGCGCCCGTAATACGGGGTACCGGGTAAAGGAGTTCTTTTTCATGCTGCAAGTCCGCCCTATGGGCCCAAATATCGGTGGTGAAATCACCGGCGTCGACGTAAAAAAACTCGACGATGCTACCTTTGCGCTAATCTACAAGGCTTGGTTAAAATACGGAGTTATCGTGGTTCGCGATCAAGACCTCGAGATCGCCGACTTCATTCAATATAGTAAACGCTTCGGCCATGTTGCCGATCACCCTTCAAAATCCACGCGTCATCCTGACCATCCAGAATTGACAATGCTAGGTATTAACAAATTCGATGCCAACGGCAACCTTATCAAATCTATTTATGGCCGAGGTGCTAGTGGTTTTCATACAGATGGCGCCTATGAAGAAGATAAATTCAAAGCTACCCAACTATACGCCATAGCGATCCCAAGCACAGGCGGCGATACGCATTTTTCCAGCATGTACATGGCATATGAAGCCCTTCCGCAGCGGTTAAAGACACTGCTGGATGGGCGCAAGGCAGGCTACGCTTACGGTGGCAGCAAGGGTGCCATGGCACTATTGAACGAGGAAGACCGAGGCCGAGCGCCGGCGGCACACTCAATGACGCCAGTTCACCCAGAGACGGGCCGCAAGTCGCTTTACTTCGACCCAGGTAAGATCCGCTACATCGAAGGTTTTGACGGGCCACAATTCGATGACATGGTTGCAGAACTAAGGGAATTTATGCTCCAACCGGATGCTCAATACACTCATAATTGGCGGGTCGGCGATATTGTTATCTGGGACAATCGCTGCCTAGTTCACAAGGCCGGCGGCGACTATCCGCCCAAAGAAGACCGCATCCACTGGCGTGTTTCAGTCCAGGAATTTTCTGTGGGGGCACAAGTAGCAGCTGAGTAAGGCGTGTCGAGAACCGCGCGCAAGCAACAGGCAACCTAGCTCAGAGGAATTATATCCTATGTTAAAAATCCGGCCCATGGGACCGAACATCGGTGGAGAAATCACTGGTGTTGATGTAAAAAATCTCGACGACTCTGGCTTTGTGCCGATCTACAAAAGCTGGCTAAAATATGGCGTGACGGTAGTCCGCAATCAAGAGCTCGAGATCGCCGACTTTATTCGATATAGCCAGCGCTATGGCCCCGTCCTTAAGCACCCGTCCCAAACAACTCGGCATCCGGATCACCCAGAAATCACTATGCTCGGCATCAATAAATTTGATCCCAGCGGCAATCTAATCAAGGCAATCTACGGTCGCGGTGCTGGTGGATTCCACACTGATGGCGCCTATGAGGAAGTGCCATACAAGGCAACTCAGCTGTACGCGCTAGCTATACCCAGCAGCGGCGGGGACACTCACTTCTCCAGCATGTACATGACCTACGATGCCCTACCAGCCCGGCTGAAGATATTATTGGAGGGTCGCAAGGCCGCATACACCTTTAGCAAACAAGGAGCTATGCAGGCGTTAAACGAGAAAGGCATTGAAAGACCGCTCATGCTTCACCTGATGATGCCCACCCATCCGGAAACAGGACGCCGGTCCGTTTATTTCGACCCTCTAAAGATTCGCTACGTCGAGGGTCTCGAAAAACATCAGTCTGATGATGTCATCGCAGAGCTTAAGGAAATAATGATCCAGCCGGGCGCCGGCTATAGCCATAAGTGGCAGGTCGGCGATATTGTCATCTGGGATAACCGGTGTCTTGTACACAAGGCCGCCGGAGACTACCCGCCGGAGGAAGAACGGATTCACTGGCGTGTATCAATCGAGCAAACGGTGACCAAAACCTAAACATCAATGGAATAAACCTCCAAACCTGTACATCAGAATTTTTTACACCATTCATAGGATATCCCTAAATCAATAATCGCGCAGTTTTCTAGCAATGATTCTGAGGACAAACGAATGGATAACCTTAAAATAGACAGGGAAGCCATGGGCCGCTTGGCAAAGGCATTAGTTTTCATCTGCGGAGCTGGTCACCCGACGACGGCTGCCC
>CAUZNJ010000054.1:0-9847 GCA_963580965.1 Alphaproteobacteria bacterium
AGTTTGAAAAGCTTGAGGAGGCCATTGACTGCGAGGTGGAGAAAATGGGTGACTGGCGCCAAAATCTTCACCATTACATTGATCAGTGGAGCGACCTGAAGTGCCGTACTGTTAGCGTGGTTAAAGGCGTAGGTTTTTGGTAGAATTTCGGAGAATACAAGAACTATTAATGTCATGCCTATGGTCGCATAAACGACTCCTGCATCACCAAACATTCCCATTAGAGCACTGGTTGCAAGTGCTGAGGCGAGAATATTGACAAGGTTATTGCCAAGTAGGATGGCGCCGATTAAGCGGTCTTTGCGCAAGTAAAGCTGGTTTACGATGGCGGCCCGTCGGCTACCTTTCTGCTCCATTTGGTGCATCATCGGGGAGGATACTGCGGTCAACGCCGTTTCTGACCCTGAAAAGAAGGCCGACAGGATAAGAAGCACGACAATGGCCAAGGCCAGGGTCAGCATGTTGTCACCTTTTTGTTATCGGATCGTATGGGAATAAAGTCGTCGTTCGGCATGGCTGAATCAGGATGAAAGAGCGTGTCTCCAGCTGTTGAGAATGGCTCCCTCATCAATGTCGTGTGCAATGAATGCCTCGCCGAGGCCGCGCAATAGGATGAGTGTGAGGCGGCCACTCACGGTTTTTTTGTCATGGTACATATGAGCCATCAGGGTTTCGGGTGTCTGCTCCGAGGTTGCCATATTTCTAGGTTGAGTGGGAAGATTATGGGAGGCTAAGTGGCGCCGAGCCCTTAGTGCGTCTTCTGCCGGGCACAGGCCAAGCGTTACGGATAGGTCAAAGGCCATTGCCATGCCGATGGCTACCGCCTCGCCATGCAGTAGCTGCCCATCAAAGGAGCTTTCCGCTTCCAGGGCGTGGCCATACGTGTGTCCAAGGTTGAGAAGTGCGCGGCGATCATTTTCGAGCTCATCGGCGGCGACGAACTCGGCCTTCATCTCGCAACTGCGCCGCACGGCATGGCGCCGTGCTGTTTTATCACCGGCACAGACGGCGGCACCGTTTTCCTCCAGCCAGTAAAAAAAGGAAGCATCGCCAAGAAAACCGTACTTCACTGTTTCGGCGTAGCCGGCAAGAAACTCTCGTTCCGATAGGGTATCGAGCGTATCTATGTCGGCGATGACGAGGCGAGGTTGATAGAAGGCTCCGATCAGGTTTTTGCCGTGGCGTGTATTAATGGCCGTCTTGCCGCCGACCGAACTGTCGACTTGGGCCAGCATAGTGGTTGGGATTTGCACAAAAGGTAGGCCGCGCAGCAGGATGGCTGCTGCGAATCCGGTAATATCGCCAATCACTCCACCTCCAAGAGCCACCAGCGTCGTTTGCCTGTCGATTTGCAGGTCGAGAATGCGATCGGTGAGTTCGCCTAAATACGATATATTCTTGGTTGCTTCGCCGGACGGCAGAATAATAGCGTCTTGGCGGATCCCAGCATCTTCAAGCGAGGCCTGTAAGGAATTGAGGTAAAGTGGCGCAACCTGTTCGTCGCTAATAATGACAACGCGTGGCTGAGGCAGCACGGGCTGCAGCAAATCTCCGGTGCTGGCGATTAGTCCTTCACCGATTAAAATATCATATGAGCGGCCAGAAAGATCGACAGTCAACCGCTCAACGAAATTTTGAGTGATCATGGTGATGGCCTCACCGCTACTGGTAAGGCTGGTTGGGAAGCGTGAATTTTAAGGGATGCTATCACCTTCTTGACGGTTCTTTCGGTTGGTTCATCGGTTGAATTAACAATAATGTCGGCCTCAATAAAAACGGGATGGCGTAATTCGGCTAAGCCTTCGAGGATCACGCGCGTGTCACCGCCGGTGAGCATCGGCCGTCCGTGCCGCCGGCCGATGCGCCGCACAAGGGTGTCGATGGAAGCGCGCAACCAAACGGAAATGCCATTTTGGCGGATCGCAGTGCGTGTTTCCTCATCCATAAATGCGCCACCCCCAGTGGCAAGCACCATTGGACCTTCGTTCATCAACCTTCCAATAACGCGGCGCTCACCTTCTCGGAAGGCAGCCTCGCCATATAGGCTGAAGATATCAGGAATGGAACAGCCGGCGGCGCGCGCGATCTCAGCGTCAGCATCTGTAAACGGCATTTCTATCATACGTGCCAACTGACGTCCGACGCTGGTCTTTCCTGCCCCCATCAGGCCAATAAGAATGATATTGCGTCCAGTCAAATGAGTCTTCAGGGTGGTCATGGTTGAGTTGTCAGCAATATCGTCAATTAAAATAGGGATTTCAATTGGTACAGTGCACTAGGCAACATTGAAAGGTCCATGGCGAGTAGCTAGAATAACAAAAAATAGCCATATTCTAATTCTAACATAGCATATTATCAGGTTGCAGTCGCATCTCTCAGGGTTTTAAATTAGCCGAAAAAGACCTTGCGATTGATGTTGATTGGTCAGTTAGGTTAATTGAACGCTCCTGATCAGGTGACTTCTTTCTTTGTTCGAAATTCGGTTGGGTGAATGAAGTTTTTTTCTCGTTTTATTCTGATTATCTTGCTGCTTCTCATCGTCGGCGGCGCCACTTTTCTTGTTGCATGGGATATTCCATCGCCGCAGTCTCTAATTGAGAAGGTAATTCCTGATGAACGTTTTCTACGTTAAGGAAGGCCTTTTCGCTCTCGCCGCCGGCTTTGCCGCGGCTGTGATGCTGGTTCACCCGAAGATTGGCTTAGCTCAGGCGGTGCCTGAGGACTCTAGGCCAATGCTGCTAACACCACCAATAAATCTCGATCGCCCCAAGACTGCCACGGCCATAATTCCATCACCAGCGTTGGATCTGGAATTTAAGGTTCTGGGCGGCATCAAGGTTGATACTCTGAGTACAGTTGACCTTGCATCTGTTGGCACACTTACGGCTGAGACCGGCGGCCTCGGCGCAAATACATGGCTGGGCACACCGCGCGGGTTTGTCGACTTTTTGTTGCCTATTTTGCCTGTTCGTACGAATTCGCGAGCCATGCACGACTTAGAAAGGCGCCTGCTTCTATCCTCAGCTATTACTCCCGAAGGTGCCTCGGCTGCTAATCTCATTACGGCCCGTGCTGAACGGCTTATGGAAATGGGAGAAACAACGACCCTGTTCGAGTTTCTCAACGTTGTTCCGCATGAGCTGCGGGACGCGCAGTTGGCGCGTGTCGAAACCGAGGCCCGCTTTGTTACTAACGACCAGTTGCGTGCCTGCAAGATTGCTGTCGGTCAATCTGATTCCCTCACGGACCCCTATTGGCAGCGTGTCTATATTTTCTGTCAGATTTTGGCTGGGGATAAGGAGCCCGCCGCCCTTGGAGCTTCTCTCTTGCGCGAAACCGGATATGGCAGCGTGGCATTTTTCCATCTAGCAGATGCGCTAGCTAGCGGCACGAAAGTAGAACTTAAAAGCTTGGGCAATCCAACCCCGCTACTGCTTGCCATGGCTCAAGCCGCCAAGGCGATGTTGCCTAACGACGTTCTGGGCACTGATAGCCCGTCTATGCTTCGCGCCATCGCCACCAGCAATAATGCTTCCTTTAATATCCGTCTTGATGCAGCCGAACGGGCTGAGGGAATGGGGGCGCTGAGTACCGAAACTCTGCGTGAACTCTATGCCCTCGCCATATTCAGCGAAGAAGAACTAGCCAACCCCTTGTCCCGCGCCGAAGTAGAAACGGGGCCGCTTAGCCGGGCATTACTGTATCGCACGGCAATAGCCAATACGGTGCCCTCAGCGCGTGCAGCGGCCGCTTCCTACGCCTTGCAGTTGGCGCAACGGGGCGGGCGATATCCATCCGTCGCGCGTGCATTCCTGTCGATCATTGCCGATCTGCAGCCTAGCGCTGAACTCTCTTGGTTTGCACCGGTGGCAGTTCGTGCTTTGCTTGTTTCTGGACAAGCCGATGCAGCCCATGGGTGGTTGTCACTAATTCGTGCCGGCGCCTTGATTGATGATGAAAAAAAGGCGCAGTTAATGCCTTTGCTGCCTTTCGTGCTTCTTGCTGGCCCGTCTCATCCCGGCACCTGGACGGCAGGTGATTTATTGGATTGGTGGAGGACCGAATCTGACGATCTGGATGCGCGGGCACGGGCGACGTTTCTTTTTTTAGCTCTTGAAGGGTTGGGTGAGACGGTGCCTGATGAGTTATGGTTTGACCTTCTTGGTGGCTCCGAGCGCGCTCCTGTTGTTATGCCCAGTGCCGCCTTATGGTACCGTCTGCAGAAAGCAACTGCGGCCGGCCGAGTAGGGGAAACGGTGCTTCTATCCCTGTTAGCCCTTGGAAACGGCGGAACCGCCCAAGCTAGCCCGATGGTCCTACGTGCCGTGATTGATGCCCTCAGTGGCGTTGGTCAGGCCCCCGCCGCTCGTGCCTTGGTCATGGAGGCTGCCCTTGCGGCCGGATTATGAGGGTACGACGTCCGCGTAATCTTGTTTCGGACCTCCCGGTAGTTTCCCTTCGCATCATCGAGGTATTTCTTGAGATGATGGCGGCTGAGCGTGGTGCAGCCGCCAATACTCTCGAATCCTATCGCTTTGATCTTACTAATTTTGCTGCATTTATGTGGCGCCGCAGCCACGGGATCGATGCAGCACAAACGACACAAGTACAGACCTACCTGCGCGGTATTTCTGGTGCGGGTCTTTCGCCGCGCACTGGCGCAAGGCGGCTTTCCACTTTGCGCCAGTTCTTCGGATTTCTCTATGCTGAGGGTTTGCGTTCGGATGATCCGACCACGGCGGTAGATGCGCCGCGCCAAGGTCGATCGCTGCCAAAGTACTTATCAGAGGCGGAGGTTAATGACTTGCTGGCTACCGCTGGAGGCGACGTTAGAAAGCGTAACTCGCCCAATGATGCACGCCGTCGAGCTTTGATCGAGATGCTATACGCCACCGGCCTGCGCGTCACCGAGCTAGTGGGGATGCCACTTGCGGCCCTTAGCCGTGACCGTCGAATAGTTACCGTCATCGGCAAGGGCGGCAAAGAACGTATGGTGCCAATAGGCGATCCTGCCGCCGAAGCGCTTGGCACCTATCTGGAAGTCCGGGACACTTTCTTGACGGTTTCAAGTCAGACAGTAATGAACCGCTGGATGTTTCCATCGAGATCTAAAAAGGGACATTTGACGCGGATGCGATTTCATCAGATCATCAAGGAAATGGCTGGTTCCGCCGGTATCGACGAGCGCCGAGTTTCACCTCATGTTCTGCGCCACTCCTTCGCCAGCCACCTTCTCGCCAACGGTGCCGACCTGCGCGCCGTGCAGGAACTTCTTGGCCACGCAGACATAGCCACGACGCAAATTTATACGCATGTATTAGACGAACGCTTGCGCTCCTTGGTCACTAATGCACATCCCCTAGCGCGTCGAAATCGTGAAATATGATGACGTGGTGTTTTTCTGGCCGAATCGGCGAATGACCGCTATGTGTGAGAACCAACACTGGCGTGGTCTTGCTCGCCCAATCTCCGTTTGTGGTTGAAACCCTCTAGTAAAGATCCATGCACAACTTCCTTGATTTTGAAAAACCTATTGCCGAATTGGAAGGTAAGATCGAGGAGTTGCGTCATCTGGCCAACTCCGGTGAGGTCAACATTGCCGACGAGGTAATGCGGTTGCAGGCCAACTTGGATCGTCGCCTACGCCAAATCTACTCCAACCTGACGCCCTGGCAGAAAACTAAGGTGGCCCGGCATCCCCAGCGCCCGCATGTCATGGACTATATTAATAAACTTACCGAGGACTTTACGCTGTTGGCAGGCGATCGTTTGTTTGCCGAGGATGAAGCCATTATCGGTGGTCTCGGGCGTTTGCGCGGCCGCACAATTATGATCATTGGCACCGAGAAAGGCTCGGATACGGAAAGCCGCGTTCGCCACGCCTTTGGTATGGCGCGCCCCGAAGGCTACCGTAAGGCGCAGCGCTTGATGGCAATGGCTGAGCGCTTCCGTCTCCCGGTGGTGACGCTCGTTGACACTCCCGGTGCTTATCCTGGAATTGATGCAGAGGCCCGAGGTCAGGCGGAAGCCATTGCGCGCTCCATTGACGTCTGTCTCGGCTTGCGCGTTCCCCTAGTCAGCGTGATTATCGGTGAGGGTGGTTCTGGCGGCGCAATTGCGTTGGCCACGGCAAATACCGTGATGATGTTGGAACATTCGGTCTATTCCGTGATCTCGCCTGAAGGCTGTGCCTCGATCCTGTGGCGCGACGGCGCTGCGGCGGAAGCTGCGGCCGAGGCCTTGAAGATTACCGCTCAGGACCTACTTAAGCTTGGCATTATCGACGATGTCATCACAGAGCCCCTAGGTGGTGCGCATCGAGACCGGGCGAAAACTATGGACGATGTTGGCTGCGCTATTGAAACAGCGCTCCGCGACCTTGATGATCTGGACGGTGATGAGCTGCAGGCGTGTCGCCGCGAGAAATTCCTGGAGATGGGTAAAAGCGGTCTCGGGTGATGCCTTTAGAGAAAATTTCCGGACCCTTTTGTGAGTTATTAACGATTGTTGACGCCGTTTATCAATGAATATGGAAGCAATTCCCTAATAAGTTTATTGCTTTACTCTAATAAATATCAATTAGTTATGATACTTTTCCGTGGCAATGCTTGAACTTTCTGCCTGAGCCGCAAGGACAGATGGCATTTCGCGAAACACGACCCCAGGTTTTGGGATCGTTGGGATCCCGGTCGGCTGCTGCCTGGCGGTTGCGCAGGGTGGCCGCTTGGGAATTATCACCGGTGGGTACGGCGCCTATTTGCAAGGCAGGGTCTTCGCGTGTCTCGTACATTTCCTGCTGTTGTCCACTAGGCAAAAGACCGCCCTCAGGCGCCGTCATTTGCAGCTGGATATGGCATAGAACGCTAGTTACTTTCTCTCGCAGGGTCGTCAGCATCTCCTCAAATAGGTTGAAGGATTCCCGCTTGTATTCATTGAGAGGATCTTTCTGGGCATAGGCCCGCAGGCCAATGCCATTACGTAGATGATCGAGGGTGTGCAAGTGCTCCTTCCACACTTGATCGAGGATTTGTAGAAGCAAACTTTTCTCTACTGAGCGCATGACATCAAGGCCATAGTTCGCCGCTTTTTCCGCCATTCTACTGTCGATGGCCTTGATTAGACGTTCAAGGATTTCAGCATCGGCTATACCTTCCTCCTTGGCCCAATCCTGGATTGGCACGTCGAGGCCTGAGACTTTCATGAATTCAGCGTGCAGGGCATCGGTCTCCCATTGCTCTGCATAGGCCTTTTCGGGGATGAATCGGCCAACCATTTCTTCGACGACCTGATGGCGCATTTCATACAAGCTAGACGATACATCATCCGAGGACATCAGCTCCGTACGCTGTTCGTAGATAACCTTGCGCTGGTCGTTCATCACGTCGTCGAATTTTAGCAGGTTCTTGCGTATCTCGAAGTTGCGCTCCTCAACCTTCTGCTGCGCCTTCGCTAGAGCTTTGTTGACCCATGGATGAACAATGGCCTCACCATCTTCCAGGCCGAGTTTAGTGAGCATTCCGTCTATGCGGTCAGACCCAAATATGCGCATAAGGTCGTCTTCCAGCGACAAATAGAACTTTGATGCACCAGGATCACCTTGGCGCCCGGACCGGCCGCGCAACTGATTATCGATCCGCCGGCTTTCATGGCGTTCGGTGCCGAGCACGTAGAGGCCGCCAGCATCCAACACCACTTTTTTGTAGGCAAAAATCTCCGCCTTAATTTGGTCAATTCGCCTTTGCCGCTCGGATACATCAATCACGTCGCTCAACTCTTGGGCAATGCGCATGTCGAGATTACCGCCGAGTTGGATATCGGTGCCACGACCAGCCATGTTGGTGGCAATGGTGACGGCGCCTGGCGTGCCGGCCTGGGCAATGATGAAGGCTTCCTGCTCGTGATAGCGGGCATTGAGCACATGGTGTGGAATCTTGCGTTCCTTGAGCAGGCTGGCCAGATACTCTGACTTTTCGATGCTGACGGTGCCGACTAAGACTGGCTGCTGACGCGTATGGCAGTCGGCTAGCTCGTCGACAATGGCGTCATATTTTTCCTTGCCCGTACGATAAACTTCGTCGTCCATATCTTCGCGAATACAGGGCAGGTGCGTCGGCGCCTCGATGACCTCGAGCTTGTAGGTTTCGGAGAACTCACCAGCCTCCGTCATCGCTGTTCCGGTCATTCCGGCAAGCTTGGGGTATAACCTAAAGTAATTTTGGTATGTTATAGATGCAAGTGTCTGATTTTCCTCCTGAATGGTAACGCCTTCTTTGGCTTCTAAGGCTTGGTGAAGTCCATCCGAGTAGCGTCGGCCCTCCATCATGCGGCCAGTGAATTCGTCGATGATCATGACCTTGTCATCCTTGACGATATAGTCCGTATCCCGCGCGAACATCTTGTGTGCCCGCAGAGCTTGGTTGGTGTGGTGCACAAGGGTGACGTTGCCGATGTCGTAGAGCCCATCCTGAGTCAGGATACCGGCCTCTGTCAGCAGGTTTTCGAGCTTTTCCGCTCCGCCATCGGTAAAGGTGATGGAACGGGCCTTCTCGTCTTTCTCGAAATCATTATCGTCAAGACTTGGTATGATCTTGTCGATCAGTGGGTAGAGTTCAGAAGAGCTTTCGGCGGGACCAGAAATGACCAGCGGCGTGCGGGCCTCGTCAATTAGGATCGAGTCGACTTCGTCGACTATGGCAAATTGAAACTCCCGCTGGGACATATCGTCCAGCTGGAACTTCATATTGTCGCGTAGGTAGTCAAATCCGAATTCATTGTTGGTGCCATAGGTTATGTCACAGGCATAGGCGGCTTGACGTTCACGGTCATCGAGCCCGTTTACGATACAGCCGACAGTAAGTCCTAGAAAATTATAAATCTGACCCATCCACCCAGCGTCGCGGCTTGCCAGATAGTCGTTGACTGTGACCACGTGCACACCGCGTCCCGTGAGCGCATTGAGATAGACGGGCAGGGTGGAAACTAGTGTCTTGCCTTCACCTGTCTTCATTTCGGCGATCATGCCACGGTGCAGGATCATGCCGCCCATAAGCTGTACGTCGAAGTGGCGTTGGCTAAGTGTTCGCTTAGCCGCCTCGCGCACCGTGGCAAAAGCATCAACGAGCAGGTCGTCGAGGGTTTCTCCTGCTTGCAGACGCCCCTTCAACCAGTCAGTACGGGCTCGAAGATCATCGTCGCTTAGAGCTATGATAGCGGGTTCGAGCGCGTTCACCGCATCGATGGTCGTATTTAGGCCTTTTACGTAACGGTCGTTAGCCGAGCCAAAAATCTGCCGGGCGATGGCACCTAACATACGAAGTCCTCGGATAGAGTCCCGTTGGCGAAGCTAACGCTCACGATTCCTAAAAAACCGGCGTTTATAGCTGTTTGAACAGATAGAGCGCCACCCCCCACCTGTCAATGCGGGTAGCCTTATTAAAGGTTACATGAGAGCCGAGGGCAACCATGATAAATCATTTTGAAATATAGGGATAAGAGAACGAGAGTTGAACTGAAACGCCAGGTTTTGATCATTAGATCATTATTGATTTAGTAATTATTGCCCTGACTTAACACCAGTTGCCGCGCGTTAGGGTTAATCGCCAAGCATGGTTAATGCGGCCCGGCGGTCTCCCGATTTCATGCCAAGAAACAGCTTGCGGGCTTTCGTTATATCTTTGTCTGAACCACTCTCGGCAGCAGCTTTTAGGGCAGCCGTCGTCGGGTGACCAGCTCCGCAGATGAAAACTAATGCCTTTGCCAAGCGGCCCATGGCTTCCCTGTCTATTTTAAGGTTATCCATTCGTTTGTCCTCAGAATCATTGCTAGAAAACTACGCGATTATTGATTT
>CAUZNJ010000055.1:0-9840 GCA_963580965.1 Alphaproteobacteria bacterium
GTCGATTGTCTGTCGTGGACAGCCTTACGCCGCCGTCCTTTCGCGTGTGCGATATGTGCGAGATAATTCCGCCGGGCAGCTGCAATCAAGAGAATTCGCGATTAGGGTGTTCGATAAACTCGACTACCAGGCGGCGGGGGTAGCTACCCGGCGGCCATCGGCAATGCCAAGAAATCCATTTTCTGTCCGTTGGGCGATCTTGACCGAACCGAAGCTTATCCATCCTATTGGCATAACCTTGAGCTCACTTTCCTTTTCACCGATGGCGACTTTTAGGCTTTCTTGCATATGTTTTTCAACGGCGGGCTTGCCGTCAAGGGTAACTGACCAACGTGGCGCGGCGATGGCGGCGGCGGGGTCTTCGCTACGTGCTAAAATGCGCACAAGGATTTGCGCCAAGATGCAGGTCTGACCGACCGTGCCAGGGGTACCAATACTCATCACCGGAAAACCGTCACGCAGCACCATGCAGGGCGCTAGGGTATGTGCGGGTCGCCGCCCTGGCGTGACAACATTGGGATGGCCGGGCTTGGTAGAGAACCCGGGCATACGGTTGTTGAATAAAACGCCTGTTCCTGGTGCGACAATACCAGAGCCATAAGGTGCCGAAATGCTCTGAATGAGAGACACCGCATTGCCCGATGAGTCCATAGTGACGACGCAAGCTGTACAAAGGTCTCGAGCTTCGGCGCCTTTAGGGCCGTCAGGGAGCGGAATGCCGGTGGCTATAATCTGGTCTAGGCGTTGGCGGGCCTTCTCTTCAAGGACACCGGGGTCACCGATCAGACCGTCAGCGGCGGTGTAGGCTCGCCGCCGCGATTGTAGGCCAGCAAGGGCAAACGCGGCTGTCGTGGGGTCGATGTCGGCAACGCCCCTGGCTTCGAGTTCAAGAAGCTGTAACAGCAATGTTAGCCCGTAGGAATTCGGAGGCATTGTCGCGACGTGGTGTCCGGCAAACTCGACGCCCATAGATTCCTGCCATAAGGTTTCGTGGCGACTGAGGTCACCGGCGTCGATGAGACCCCCGGCGGCAGAAACGCCCGTAACGAGTGCGTCAGCGAGACTGCCCTCGTAAAAAGCTCGTGTTCCCATCTCTGTGATGTGCTGCAGGGTTTCAGCGAGTTCTAGCTGGTGGACCATCTCGCCCTCGGCGTGGGGCGTGCCACCGGGCAAAAACAGGCGCGCTGCTTCTGTGTTTTTGGAAAGGAGTTCACTGCGTCCCTGGGTGTTTTGCACCATCTGGGTATGAGCAGGAAAGCCATCTCGTGCTAGGCGGATAGCTGTCCCCATCAGGCTGTCGAGAGGTCTGGTGCCATTATGCAGCAGCAGATCTTCGAGGCCCGCTAACATACCTGGCACCGATATGGATAGGGGACCGGTACGGGGAATGCCTGCGTTATAACGTTTTTCTGTTGCAGCTGCCGGTGCAACGCCGCTGCCGTTTAATCCGCTAAGCTTGCCGCTTGCGGCATCAAAAGCGAGAGCAAAAACGTCGCCACCCAATGTGCAGGCATAGGGGCAGACGACAGATAAAACCATTGCAGCGGCAACCGCTGCGTCGGTCGCGTTGCCGCCGTCGGCGAGCACGTCACGGCCTGCATTAGCAGCTAGCGGGTGACCAGCTACGACAACACCACGGTTACCTTCAGCAGTTCGAACAACTGTCATTAGGAATGGCTCCTCACCTTGCACTGGCTCTTAATGGTTGAGGGTTATTGGTTGACAATACGACTGACGTGGTGGAAATCTTGTAAAGTTATTTAGAGTTAAAAATATACTAAGTTGCTTAGCGTGCGCTCCGGGCGAATGATTACCTGCTATTTTAGGTTGTCAATTTCCGGATAATTTGGCGGATTACTAGAGCTTTTCCGTCACACGGTGAGATCATGACGCAAGAGACGTCAATACTAAAGAAGCTCAACAGGTTGAGGAGAGATTATGTCTATAAAATTACTCAGTGCCATTGCTGGTGCGGCCGTTCTTTTTACAGCTCAGACTGCAACTGCACAGGGGGAATTCGATAAGCTTGTTGCCATGTCGAAGGCGGAAGTTGCGTCGCTCGATGGTAAGCTGCGCGTCGCTCTAGACTGGAAAGATACCGATGCCACGCCGATGATGGCAGCCTTCAAAGCGGCTTTCCCGTATATCAAAGAAATTACTTACGAGCGTGAGTCCGGTGTTGACCCCTTCGGTCGCTATTTGCTTGGTTTCAAACAGGGTGAAACTGCTCCCTATGAAATCATGCATATAGCTAGCGAGTACGAACAGCAATATCTAGAGGCTGGAATTTTTGTTAAGCCGCCTTTCTCTTATGCGGCTCTGAACAAAGACCTGCCTGCTGGTTGGCCGAAGCTAGCGTCAGCCAATATAGGGCCAAAAGGCTATTTCATGGCAACGACGGGTAATGCTCGTGGCATCATCTATAACGTGGACGACGTGAAGGGTGCCGATATACCCACCAAATGGGAAGACTGTGCCGATCCTAAGTGGAAAGGCAAAGTTGCTATGGATGCACGTAACAAGGTGCAGGCATTCCAGCACAGCCCCAAAACACGCGGGTGGATGCAAAAGCTGTTGACCGATATTTATAATAACGATGTCGTTCTCGTGCGTGGGCAGTCAAGCGTTGTTAAGCGTGTTGCTTCTGGTGAAAATCCCATTGCCTGTGGCATTAATTATCACACGGCGCTGCGCACAATCGAAGTCAGCGGCGTGACGACAATCAAGTATGCACAGCCTGATCCAGTGCCGCTTGAGCTTGCAACACGGCTATTTGTCTTAAAGTCATCTAAGGCGCCAGCAACATCTCAGTTGTTTGCTCTGTGGGTGGCGACGGAAGGTCAAGAACCGCTTGGTAAGTACGCTTATCGAGGCATGCCTTGGAATCCAAAGGCTCACAAGTATGAGGTTTCTAAGGGTAAGGACTTAATCCTCTGTGATGGGGTCTGTGCTGAGCATTTCGAGCAGTACAATTCTGAATATCTGGAACTTCTGCACATTCCCGTCGCTACAAAGAATTAGGTGAGAGTTTTCTAATTCTGCTGACCGGCCGGGCGAAAGCCCGGCCGGTTTTCTTTGTGCTACTTGGGTGTGAACTCAGATAAATCTACGGACGATAGATTCTTGGGAATGGCGCGGTCAAAGTCGGCACGTGCAACCGTCTGGGTCAACGGCGGCTTGGTCGTGTCGATGAACCATTTCAGGGCGCTATTGGTAACCCCCCCTTCTCTGGTATCGGAGGGTAGGCCGGTTAGGCTTGCGACGTCGAATTCCGCGTGCAGGCGGCTTGCAACTGACCAGGAAACGTCGCGCAGGTCGGCGGTGTCGATATCGTCATCGACGGCTATAACCAGTCTAGGACTGATGTCCGACGACGACAGGGCCGACATGCAGGCGGTCTTGGATTGTCCGCCAACCCGTGGTCGTAGTTTGACGACGACAAGTCGATTTTCCGTCTCCGGATAGCAGCGGACATCCAATATATCGAGGCCACTTTCGACCTGGCGCAGGTGCTCGGCGGTCATCACTTCCGTAGCTCGCGCTGCCATTGCAGTGGCGTCGTCGGGGGTTAAAATTTCATTGTCGCTGCCGAGAATCATGCCTTCGGGTATAAACGGCCGCGTGCCGTCCACACTGGATATGGCACCGATCTTTCCGGTGATGATACAGCGTGACTCGCTGGGGGCTGCGAGGCCGCTGACCGATATCAGGGAAGACTTTTTTTTGTCTATTGCGGTGGTTAGTTCTCCTGCCTGGTGACCGAGCCAGCCATCCAGAGCCGCTCCGAGATTTGCCGCAGGAGCTGCGCCGAAGACTAGCACCGCGGGCCGTCCTTCCATTGACAGCTCTTGGCCCAGGCGCCAGGGAATATACGAGAGGGTAAGATTGCCATCACCGTTCTGGATAACCTTTGCAAGCCCAGAAAGCGGCATACCGTTGTCACCAGCGATGGCGAGAATAGCGCCGACTTGAGTCTCTGTGGGCAGGCCGCTACGGGCCGCGTCCCAAATTTCTGTCTCGGCTGCGGTGGGGAATGTTTGGATTTTTGCTTCGCGCAGGCGTGCAGCGAGATCGACGACAAAGGATTCTTGGGAAATCATGAAGGCTTCGGCAAGGGCATTGCGATCGACGAGGCGACCTTGTTGTAAGCTGCCAGGATAGGCCGCCCAGGTGGCGCGGGATTGGTCCGGGTCTTCTGTTGCGTCGATCAGCATCTTGGTGCCGACCCGGTACATGGCGCTCATGCCTTCTTCGATGGGGGAGGCATTATCGAGGGCGAAGACTCTCGCGCGATTAACTTTTTGTACCCGGTCCGCGGTGCCGACCCGGTTGGTCATGGCCCAGAAAACCTGATTAAGGTCGCGAATATCGATGTCTTCATCAACAATCACGGCAATCTTGGGGTGCAGATAAGGGCTCGATAGCGCGGCAAGAGCGGCGGCGCGCGCCTGGCCGCGGAATTTTTGGCGTATCTTGATAATCACCATCATCGGCGACATGCCTGCGACACAGCGCACGTCCAAAAGGTCGATGCCGCCGGCCACGCCTTTTAGGTGCTCCCATAGCTTCATTTCAATGGTCGTACAGACGATAGAATGGGCATCGCTGGGCGGTAGTCCGCACTGCATGGCATAAAAGATCGGGTTCTTGCGGTGAGTGATGGCCTTAATGCGGAACAGCGGCGTTTGGCCCTCCTGGGCATAGCCCCCCGTTACCTCGCCAAAGGGGCCTTCCTCGGTCATCTCGCCAGGGCGTAATTCGCCTTCCAGAACCAGCTCGGCGTCTGCCGGTACTTCCATGTCGATGGTCTCACACTTGACCATGCGTACCGGTTCGCCAAGCAGACCGCCGGCAATGGCGAACTCGTCCTGGCCATAGGGTGCAACGAAGGCACCGCTGAACACCATCAGAGGATTGGCGCCAATAACCATGGCGACTTCCATCGGACGGTTTAGGGCGCCGTACATTTGATAGATTTTTAGGGCTTGGCGCGGGCAAATAAGAAAACCGGTGCTGTCCGGACCGATAAGCTGAGCTCGGTGGAATGAGACATTGCGGATGCCGGTTTCTGGATCCTTGATGATGCACATACCGGCGGCAATGTAACGGCTGGGGTCGGCCTCCGATGTCCACATGGCGGGAATTGTGCGCAAATCGACCTCATCGCCGATTCGGATGACCTGTTTCACGGAAGCGTCGTCATGCTGCACCATCACGGGTTCGACGGGCTTGCTGATGCGCTCGTTGAGGGTGGCGACAACGTCTTCTTCGGAAACGCCCAGCGCAACGCCCCACTTGCGGCGGTCGGCGACCACTTGGCTCACTACTTGCCAGTCAGGATGACCTTTGACTTTCTCGAATAGACAGCCCTTTCCGGTTTCTGCGAAGTTGCGCCAACTAACTGCCGATAGATTTTCGTCAGGGTCTACTTCATGGGTGAAGCGGGTCAATTCACCCTGTTGCAAAAGGGAGGCGATATAGGTTCGGATAGATTGGTCAGGCATAAAAGAAAGATCTTTCAAGCAAAGATGTAAGGATACGGGGTTATTAAATTGGCGAAAGAAACGGTAATAATCCGGCCCTGTCCGCGAGACGGCGAAATTGTGCAGAGATGCGTCGCGCGGGGCTGTCAGAATCTGCGGCGCAGGCGCCGCACATAGCAATAGACGTGCAGGGGGCAAAGTTGGTCCGAGTGGCCCACAGCAGCGCTGTTGTCTCCGCTTCATCTTTCGGCGCCATCGCGACCCCAGATTGAACAAGTCGCCTCATGCGTAATTCGTCTCCGTTAACCTGCCGTGCCAGCATGTCGAGCGTCAATAGGTGATAGGCATGTCGCCGCCGGTGGTATTCATTGACGCAGCAAGACGGATAAGCCAACGAATGAGACTCTTGCTCTGGCGAAAGGGGGGAGCCGTCGGTCATCAGCGCATTTAAGCTTGCAGGAATTGCGCTCACAATATGAATGGGTGTGGAAGCATAAAGCCTGGCTAGTGTTTCTACATACCAGGATGGTAGGTCTTCAGAATCGCATGAAGCCTGCCAAGGGTGCGACATGCTCGTGGCCATTCCTAGCATCGGGGCTAGAGTAATAATTCTATCCAGAGCATTGTTCATGGGGTAGCCGAATCCAATAACAGCAGTTGGCTTCAGCCCCGCATCGACGGCAAGGACATCGAGAAAATCCTGTGCAAGAACTTCCACCGACGGCATCGTTGTCTCACGCAGAGCCTGTCTTATTACAGAGGAAAGTTCTTGCGCTTCCGTATTCTTTTTCGGAACAGGTTCCAATACGCCGTAGGGGATAATTTTCTTCTGCGCGGGTTCTAACATCGGACTACCTTTAGGAGCTCAGACTAAGCCACCATTCACGTGGATCACCTGGCCAGTGACATAGCTGGCATCTTTTGATGCCAGGAATGCAATAACAGCTGCAACTTCATCGATAGTACCGAACCGTCTCATGGGGATGAGATTCAGTTGACGTTCGCGCTCCTTGGTTGGCCGCGCAACGTGTGTACCGATGTCCTTGATAATCATTCCTGGCGCTACAGCATTCGCAGTCGCGCCGGCTGGTGCCAATTGAACGGCCAAGCTGCGGGTTAATGCCTCGAGGCCGGCCTTGGCTGCTGCCGATGCCGGATATAGCGGCATGCTAGGACAAAACAGATGAGGTCCGAAGGAGCTTACAGCCACCACACGACCGTCATCCGCCTTGGCGAGGTAGGGTAAGGCGGATGTTGCCAGCTCGAAAAATGCTCGGCAAATAACCTGGTGGGCTGTTTCGAATGTTTTTTCATCAAGGTTGCCAATATTAATTGGTACGGCATAGCCGGCATTGCTAACGATGACATCGAGGCCACCAAAGGCGCTGGCCGCGCGCTCAACTAGACTGGCAGCCATGCCTAATTCAGCCAAGTCACCATAAGCGGTTTCTACGGCTGCACCGGCAGCGCGCATTTCACCGGCAACCCGCTCTAAACACTCGCGATTTTTGCGGGTATGAATAACGAACGCCATTTTCTCTCCCATGAGGCGGCGGCAAGTATAGGCGCCAATGCCAGTGGCAGCGCCGGTAACGATGATCGTTCGAGGTCGAGAGACTGTGTTGCTCATGGGGCCGTTGCTCCTTGCAGAAAAAGAACTTAAGGGGTGCTCATCGTTATTCTTCAGACCAGTCCGCCGTTAACGTGGATTACCTGCCCCGTAACATATGACGCATCTTTTGAGGCTAGGAACGAAACGACCGCCGCGACTTCATCCATGCTGCCAAACCGCCCCATCGGGATACTGGGTAGCTGAAGGTCTCTGACTTTTTGAGGGCGAACCACATGAGCATTGTCGTCTTTTAGAATCCATCCTGGAGCGACGACATTTGCTGTCGTCCCTTGTGGCGCCAATTGCAGCGCAAGACCACGGGTGAGAGATTCTAGGCCGGCTTTTGCGGCCGATGTTGCAGGTAATAGGGGCATGCCTGGGCGGAACACGTGGGGGCCGAAGGTGCTAATTGACACGACACGACCGTGGTTTGCTTTGGCAAGATGGGGCAGGGCAGCAGTTGCCATTTCAAAAAACGCTCGACATATGACCTGGTGAGCGATCTCGAAGGCTTCATTGTCGACGTCGCCAATACCCTTTGGGACGGCATAGCCCGCATTGCTGACAATAACGTCCAGCCCGCCAAATTCCTTTGCAGCGCGGCTTACCAATTCACCTGCAAGTCCTCGCTCGACTAGATCGCCAAGGGCTGTTTCGACAGACCCGCCGGCTGCCCGTATTTCTGCGGCGATGTTATTGAGGCCTTCGCGATTTTTCCGCGTGTGAATGATGAAAGCTGTATCTGGCCCCATCAAGCGGCGACAGATCGCAGCGCCGATGCCAGTGGCGGCGCCGGTGACGAGGATCGTGCGGGGTCGATATACGCTGTCGCTCAACGGGTTGTCCCTCCTTGTAGTATTGGGGTTATCAGGGGTTGTCCGCTAAAATGAGCATCCAGATTGGCACGGACGAGTTTCATGAAAGCCTGGATGGCTTCCGGTGCCCGGCCGGCAAGATGGGGTGTCACGATGAGGTTAGGTGCGGCTAGAAGGTCAGCTGGAACGTATGGCTCGGTCTCAAAGACGTCCAGGGCCGCGCCGGCGATGGTACCGTCGCATAGGGCTTTGGTCAGAGCTTTGGTATCAACTACGCTGCCACGCGCGGCATTGATAAGAAAGCCTTGGGGTCCAAGGGCCTTCAAGACTGAATCATTGACCATATGGCGGGTTTCCGGTCCACCCGGACAGGTGAGCAAAAGGAATTCACAATCTGCGGCGAGGTTCTGGACGTCAGAGTGGTAGGTATACGCGATTTCGGGTGCCGGGCGGCGATTGTGATAGGCGATGGACATATCGAACCCCGCCACGGCGCGTCTGGCAATTTGCTGGCCAATATTTCCAAGGCCAACAATACCAAGGCGCTTTCCTGTGACTAGCGGGCGCGGCGCTCGCAGTCCGTCCCAACCCCCGGGACGATTTGAAGCAGCCCAGTCGCCACGCCTAATTGCTCGGTCTACTTCGGTAATGCCACGCGCAACGGAAAGGATAAGCGCGAAGGCATGATCGGCGGCGGTTGTATCATTTGTGCTGGGGCCGTTGGTGACGGCAATGCCCTGCGCCTGTGCCGCGGCTAAATCAACCTGGTCGTAACCGGCGCCAGATACGCAAATGAGTTCTAAGCTGGTCATGTCGGTGATGGGAAGGCCGGCCATGCCAACCGATCCATTGGTCAAAAAGGCACGGAAATTTTCTAGTCCGCTTTCTGCCAATAGAGCCTCGCGTGCAGCCGTGTCTGGCGCATGATGGACTGTATATCCGTAACTTAATCCCTCAAGGCTCCACGATGGTAGATCGGTGACAACGAGCAGGTTGGGTTTCACATCGTTTCCTTATGGTCTTTTCAATCGCGTTCCGAGCCTTACTTCATCCAGCCACAAACCGCATCAAAGAATGTTCGTGGACTGAGTGATAGTGTGTTCTCCGCTACAGCTCAGCCATAGTCATGTGCAGATATAATTAATGGATGTTCAATTAAATATTGACATTTTTTCTGCTAAGAATCTTATAATGAACATTGTTTAATTTTGATTGATCTAGTAATGGCCCGGCGATCTGACCATACGCGTAAGCAAATTTTTGACATGGCTATGGCTGCTGCGGAGCGCATCGTTGAGACGGACGGTTTTTGCGGCCTGACCGCGCGTAACATCGCCGGCGCTATCGGCTATTCACCGGGCACGCTCTACAATATTTTCGACGGTAGGGATGATATTGTTCTGCACTTGAACGGACGGGTTCTTGACCGGCTCTATAACCGCTTGGTAGATGCACCGGTATCAGGTGTCCCAAATGTGGATATCGGCGGATTGCTCGACCGCTACTTTGACTTCCTACACGATCATCCTAATCTCTGGCGGATGCTGTTCGAGCATAAACTGTCTCGGGATCGTTCATTCCCGGTTTGGTACGTCCTAAAGGTCGACCGTGTTTTAGGTCTTGTCTCCAGTGCTCTAGAACCATTTTTTTGCGATGAGGAGAAAAATCGCAAAGCGGAAGCGGCTCGCATTTTGTGGGCATCCTTGCACGGCATCTGTTCGCTTGCAGATATGGGTAAACTTAATGCCATAACTAACCGACCAGTGCGCGATATGGCTAAGGAACTCATGCGATTGTTGCTTGCTGGCCTGGACGTGAGCCGCGCCAGTATATTGCGTTGAAGATGAACAGGAGGCCGTACGATTTCTGAGAAATTCAGGCACTTACTTTGGACCCGACGTTTCCTGCCGCTGTTCTTAACCCAGGCCCT
>CAUZNJ010000056.1:0-9616 GCA_963580965.1 Alphaproteobacteria bacterium
TAGCCGCCATCGCCGCTGTGTGCCACGGCATCCTAACCTCGTCGGAACTGGAAGACTGTCTGGCCGCTGCTGAAGTCGACACTGAAAGCCTAAATCCATGGCAACGCGCCAATCTGGATGCCATGCGTCGGCAATGGCGGCACGCTACAGCCATCGATGAAGACCTCGTTTCCGCCCTCAGCAGGGCAGCAAGCGCTTGTGAGTATGCATGGCGGCAGGCACGGCGTGCTGCGGATTTCGCCCTGGTGAAAGACCAATTGGATACGCTTCTCGGTCTCGTGCGCCAGAAAGCCGATTCCAAAGGCGCCGCGCTGGGGCTTTCGCCCTATGATGCTCTCCTCGATTCTTACGAGCCAGGTGGTCGAGCCACCGATATCGAAGTGGTTTTTGCCGATCTTGCCACTTTTCTGCCCAGCTTCATGTCCGCGGTAATCGAACAGCGTAAATCAAGACCAGCACCGCTGGCCATCGGCGACATGGTCCCTGCAGCACGCCAGCAAGCCCTGGGCGAGCGGATCATGGCCCAACTGGGATTTAATTTTCATCATGGCCGTCTTGATGTCAGCGAGCACCCATTTAGCGGTGGGGTGCCTACTGACCAGCGCATTACCACCCGCTACGACGAGAGCGATCCCCTGACCGGCTTCATGGCCGTGTTACATGAGACCGGCCATTCTCTTTATGAGGCCGGCCTCCCCGCCGAATGGCGCGGCCAGCCCGTGGGCGTAGCACGCAGCATGAGCATCCATGAAAGTCAGTCGCTGCTTATGGAAATGCAGGTTGGCTGTTCTCGCTCGTTTCTAACGGCATGCACCCCGATGATAGCCGAGTCTCTGGGCGTCGGCGGCCCTGCGTGGAAACCGGAAAATCTTTATCATCTGGCAACCCGCGTAGCGCCGGGCTTTATCCGGGTTGATGCCGACGAAGTCACCTATCCTGCCCACGTCATGCTGCGCTTTGATCTGGAGCGCGCGATGATTGCTGGCAATTTGCGAGTTGCGGACCTGCCGGGGGCCTGGAATGAGGGCATGAAGCGTCTGCTCGGCATTGTCCCGCCGAGTGACCAGGACGGCTGCTTACAGGATATCCACTGGTATGATGGCGCTTTTGGCTATTTTCCGACATACACGCTCGGCGCCATGACTGCCGCTCAGCTCATGGCGGCAGCGCGCAAGACCGGCCCGGCTATCGATTTGGGCATTAGCAAGGGCGACTTAACGCCGCTGTTAGCATGGCTGCAGAAGAATATTCATGCCAGAGCATCGTCACTGCCAATCCCCGACTTGGTCACTGCCGCAACCGGAGAGCCATTGCACGCCAAATATTTCAAGGATCACCTGAGCGCTCGCTACCTGGACTGACACCAGGCTCGACTCAGACAATTTCGCGAAAATAGGCGACGGCTTTACTCAGCCCGTCCGCCAGCGCTATTTTTGGCTCCCAACCAAGTTTGGCCCTGGCCAGCGAGATGTCCGGGCAGCGTTGCATGGGATCGTCCTGAGGCAAAAGCTTCTCGATCATCCGCACGTTGCTACCGACGCTGGCAAGCACTTTCTCAGCAAGTTCGCGAATGGTGAATTCAGTGGGATTGCCAATGTTGATCGGGCCTATGACATCATCGGGCGCATTCATCAGACGTATGAGGCCGTCAATTAAATCATCCACATAGCAAAACGACCGGGTCTGCGATCCGTTGCCATAGAGGGTAATTGGTTCGCCGCGCAGAGCCTGAACAATAAAGTTGGAAACAACACGCCCGTCATTCGGGTCCATGCGCGGACCATAGGTATTGAAGATGCGTGCCACCCTAATATTGAGGCCGTGTTGGCGGTGGTAATCGAAGAATAGGGTCTCGGCACAGCGCTTCCCCTCATCGTAACAGGCGCGAGGGCCTATCGGATTGACGTTACCCCAATAGGCTTCGGTCTGCGGATGCACCGATGGGTCGCCATAGACCTCGCTAGTCGATGCCTGAAGAATTTTTGCTCCCGTCCGCTTCGCCAACCCCAGCATGTTAATCGCCCCATGGACCGAAGTCTTCGTCGTCTGCACAGGGTCATGCTGGTAGTGAACGGGGGAAGCAGGGCAGGCCAGGTTGTAGATCTCGTCCACCTCAACGTAGAGGGGAAAGGTCACATCGTGACGCATCAATTCAAAACGGGCCTCCCCCATCAAGTGCACAATATTATTCTTAGTCCCGGTAAAGAAATTATCGACACAGATGACGTCGTTGCCTTCCGCTAATAGACGCTCGCATAAATGAGAACCAAGGAACCCAGCGCCGCCTGTCACCAAGATGCGCTTACGGAAAGTTGTCCGTTTCATATTTTAGTCCTCTACAGCGGACGAATCAGTATCGGCAGAATCTAACATCAAGGAGAAACGGCACAAGGCGCTCTACCCGCCGGAGCCGCTGACTTGGGCTTCTGCGAACGTGGCCATCCCCGCATGACAGGCGCACGCCGCCTTAAGCACGGCTACAGCGAGTACCGCGCCGGATGCTTCGCCAAGCCGCATGTCCAAATTTAGAAGAGACGTTTTGCCAAGATACTCCAACAAGAGAGCATGGCCCGGCTCGGTAGAGATATGACCGACAACGCAGTGATCGAGCGCGCCAGGATGGACTTTTTCCAAGGCAGCGGCGGCAGCAGTACAGACGAATCCGTCGAGTACCACCGGCACGCGCCGGAGGCGGGCACCGTAAACAGCACCGGCAATCGCCGAAAGTTCCCGGCCTCCAAGGCAGCGAAGTACTTCCACACCATTCGATAATGCCGACCGGTTTGCTACCAGACCGGCATCTATGACACGTACCTTGTTGGCCAATGCATCGCCGGTGACGCCGGTTCCGGAACCGGCCCACTCCGCGCCGCCGCCACCGTAAAGTCCAGCGCAGACAGCTGCTGCAGCAGTGGTATTAGCGATTCCCATCTCTCCCAGGCACAAAACGTCGAGGCCATCTTCGACCGACGCCATACCACGAGAAAAGGCGGCTAGAAATGCTGCCTCATCCAGGGCTGGTCCAGTTGTGAAATCAGCTGTTGGTATTTCCAGATCCAGAGCCTCAACAGACAAGGTTACGTCGAAAGCCTTGCAAAGCTGGTTAATGGCGGCCCCACCAGCCTGAAAATTTGCAACCATCTGCGCCGTCACATCCGCTGGAAAAGCCGAAACGCCAAGCCCCGCAACACCATGGTTTCCAGCGAATACCGCTGCTTTCACCGTGTCAGCGCGGGGCGGATGGCGCCCTTGCCAGCCCGCCAGCCAGACGACAAGCTGCTCCAACCGACCAAGTGCGCCGGCTGGTTTGGTCAGCTGCGGCTCGCGGACCGCTGCCGCCGCGATAGCAACTTCGTCAGATGCGGGCAACGCGGAGAGACCCTTGTGCAACTCTGCAAATGAACTTGGGGGCAATGGGTCCATCATGGAGACTCCGGCATAGCGCCGAATCGGCGCGGGGATAGCAGCGGCCAACGACTATAAACGGAAACGGTCGCATACAAGTCCCTCAAGATTGCTGTCCTGTCTGTTCCCATGGAGTATCTTGCTATCATGAACCCCTTCACCCTTTCGCCCCTGACCGCGATCTGCCTGACATTTAACTTCCTGACCCGCCTGCCAGTGCCGGTACCTACCGGCGCGGATGGCCAGTGCCCGCCCCTAGCCAAGGCGGTGTGGGCGTTTCCCCTAGTTGGCGCTACCGTCGGCGGCATCGCCGGGCTTGTGCTTATAGCCGCATCCGCCCTGGGATTGAATTCAACCGCATCTGTGTTGATTGCTATTGCCGCTTCTATCGTTACGACCGGGGCCTTGCACGAAGACGGCCTCGCCGATGTCGCTGACGGGTTTGGCGGCGGGAGCACGATCGATGATAAACTCGCCATCATGCGCGATAGCCGTATCGGCACCTATGGTGTCGTAGCGCTGGCCCTGAGCCTTAGCCTGAAAGCCAGCCTGCTGTCCTCCGTGCTTGGGCTAGGGTTAGGCCCAGCAACGCTGGCGCTGGTCGCCAGCGGGGCCGTTTCCCGCGCTGCCATAGTGCTAGTGATGGTCTTCCTCACTCCCGCACGCAGCGACGGGCTCAGCGCCGCAGCAGGACGCCCACACGCGGCAGCCGCATGGCTCAACGGCGCCATTGCCGCCGCCATCACCATTGCTGTCCTTTGGCCACGGGAAAGCCTGTTCCTTGAACCCTGGGCGGGGGTGGCTGCCTTCGCAGCGGCCATGACCGCTGCGGCGTTCATTGGCATTCTGGCACAACGACAGATCGGCGGGCAGACAGGCGATGTTCTGGGCTCCGTACAGCAGGCGGCGGAAATTTCCGCTCTGGGCGCCATCACCATCTCCATCTCATCATAGGGAACAGCCCGTGAGCAACAATACGACTATAACGACCCGCTGGTGGTGGATACGCCACGCCCCCATCGACGGCCCGGTAGGGCCCCTCTACGGCCAAATGGACATGTCCTGCATTACTACGGACCTGGGCTCCTTTCAGGCTTTAGCTGCCGCACTACCGGTGAACGCCCTCTGGCTAACAAGCCACCTACGCCGCACCAAGGAAACGGCAGACGCCATTGCCGGCGCCGGCGATTTTACCATTGCGCCCACGGCCGAGCCCTTAATCGCCGAACAAGATTTTGGCGCCTGGTCTGGGAAATGCTGGAGCGACCTGGGCGCCGAGGATCCAGACGCGCAAAGCGCTTTCTGGGCCGACCCGACCGGCAATTGTCCGCCGGATGGTGAAAGTTTTGCCAACGTCCTGACGAGGGTATCGGGGGCGGTCAACCGATTGACGGCCATGCATGCTGGCCACGACATCATCGCCGTCGCCCATGGCGGTTCAATTCGCGCAGCGCTAGCCATGGCGCTTGGTATCGACGCAGCAGCGGCCATGGCCCTGGTCGTCGACACCCTATCGCTCACCCGCATCGATCATGTTGCCGGTGGCCTATTGCGCGGGCACGGCAGGGCCTGGCGCATCGGTGGCGTCAACATGCCTGCCAAGGGTGTTTCTTGCAGTCCGAATTCAACAGACGCCATTGCCCGAGGCTAAAGCATCATCCCACCCGGAATCGCAAAAATCGGCCAATGACGATTGATCATGTAGCACCAGACCGCCGTCCAATCCGGAACTGGCACAATAATTAGCTTAGCATTTCGGAACCGTTTTATTGCACCGTAAACGGTTACCGACAGGCGCCCACCCTCAGTAGAAAAAGCCTCCAACGGCGACAATCAGCTTCTCAGCTGCGCAATGCGCCGCCGGTCACCTTGATCACTGCGGCAACCACTTTATCGGCGACGGCATCGATCTCGACCTCGGTCAGTGTTGCCTGGCGCGGCTGCAATGTGACGTTGATGGCAATCGACTTGCACCCGACACCCAGCGATTTTCCGGCAAACACATCGAAGACGTGAACATTCGTAATTAGCGCCCGGTCGGCGCCGCGTGCCGCACGCGTCACCCGGTCAGCGGTAATATCTTCGCCGACAATAAAGGCGAAATCCCGTTCGACCGGCTGGAAGAGTGAAAGATCCAGCGCCGGTCGGGCCGAGCCCGCGCGTCCTTTCCTCCCGGGTAGATTTTCCAGCATAATCTCAAAGCCCACCATGGGTCCCCTGACGTCAAGTCCAACAAGGACCCGAGGATGCAATTCTCCAAAGAAGGCAAGCGGCTTTCTTGGATCGAGGCGCAGCACGCCAGAACGACCCGGATGGTACCATCCGGGCGCCTCGGCCACGACCTGAAGGTTATCGACAGGAAGCCCAAGGCCGGAAAATACGGCGACCGCATCGCTCTTGGCGTCATAGGCATCGACGTCACGGGAAGGTGCGGCCCAATGGCGGCTTTGGGCCCGGCCAGAACGCACGCCAGCTGCGACCATCGACTGGTCTTCCGGAAGATGCCCGGCGAATTGCGGGCCTATTTCGAACAGGCAAGCATCGGCAATCCCACGATCAGCGTTGCGGCCGCAAGCAAGCATAAGGTTAGGCAGGATCGACGGCCGCATGACATCTAGTTCAGCGCTGATCGGGTTGACCAGCTTAAGGTCATCAGGTGTTGGCGTAAAATGTTCAGCGTGGTCCGCTCCCATGAAGGAATAAGTGACCGCCTCCACCAGCCCTGCGTCTGCCAGGATGCGGCGCGCCAATGTCCGGCGCCGCTGGGACGCGTTAAGAGCCGGCGCTGGCATCACGCTGTCGCGTACCAGGGGCACAGCAGGGACATTATGGAACCCATGGACGCGAATAACTTCTTCGACAAGACAGGCCTCGCCAGAAATGTCATTGCGCCAGGTCGGCTGGCGAGTTAGCAACCCGCCGTTTGCATCGGAAGTCTCAAAACCGAGGACATCGAGGATGCGGCGGGCCTCTTCCTTCGGCACGCTGACCCCTCCCAAGGAGGCGACACGGCCATCGCGCAACAGAATTGGCTCGGCCGCTGGCGACGTCCCCCCAGCAACGACCAGGTGCGAAGCCTCACCGCCACAGATTTCGAGAATCAGGCGGGTGGCTATTTCCGCCCCATCCTCGAGGAAAGCCGAATCAATTCCTCGCTCAAAACGGTAGCGAGCATCAGAAATAAGGTTGAGCTTACGGCCGGTGGTAGTAGTTCGCACCGGATCGAACAGGGCAGATTCAAGCATGACGTTAACAGTCTCGTCCTTACAGCCCGACCGTTCTCCGCCCATCACACCGCCGAGCGCCTCAGCTTCGCTATCTCCAGCGATGACGGTCATTTCCGCATCTAGCTCATACTCACGGCCGTTCAGGGCCAAGAATTTTTCACCTTCGCGGCCCATGCGAACATGTATATCGCCCTTGAGCTTGTCAGCGTCGAAAACGTGCAAAGGCCGGCACAGGTCAAGTGCCATAAGGTTGGTAATGTCAACCAGGGCAGAAATCGGCCGCATACCGACAGCATTCAGCCTATCTCTGAGCCAACGGGGACTTTCCACATTCTTCACGCCACGGACATAGCGCCCGATAAACATCGGGCAAGCAGATGTCTTGTCGGCAGGTAGGTTCAGATGCACCCATACAGGGCTATCGAAAGCACCAGGAATAGGCGTTGTATCAAGTGGCTTAAGGGTGCCAATACCCGCGGCGGCAAGATCGCGAGCAATCCCTCGCACCCCCAGGCAGTCACCCCGGTTCGGCGTGATAGCAATATCGAACAATACGTCATCAAGGCCCATAGCGATGGCAGCCGACGTACCGACGACGGCGTCCTCTGGCAAATCAATAATGCCCTCGTGCTCATCGCTGAGGCGAAGTTCGCGTTCAGACAACAACATACCATTACTTTCGACACCACGGATCGCAGCTTTTTTCAGTGTCGTGTCAATGCCCGGGATGTATGTACCCGCAGCTGCGAAAATGCCCTTCATTCCCGAGCGCGCATTGGGCGCGCCACAAACGACTTGCACCTCGCCATCAACCGTTTCTACCCGGCAAACGCGTAAGCGGTCTGCGTTGGGGTGCTGAATTGCCTCGGTTACCCGAGCAACTGTAAATGGCGCAAGATCTTCAGTGCGATCGACAACCGTTTCAATTTCCAGGCCAAGCATGGTCAACCGCTCAGCAATCATCATCGCGTCAACGTCGGTTTCGAGGTGCTCCTTGAGCCAGGACAGGGTGAACTTCATGGATTCTCCCCAACAGCGGGGGACGGCACGTCAAGTGCCGAAAATCCATAATGCCGCAGCCAACGGAGGTCGGATTCAAAAAATGTGCGCAAGTCTGGAATGCCGTACTTGAGCATGGCGATGCGTTCCAGCCCGACCCCGAAGGCGAAGCCCTGATAGCGAGTTGAATCAATGCCGCAGTTCTCCAGAACCTTAGGATGGACCATCCCGGAACCAAGAATTTCCAGCCAGTCTTGGCCGTGGCCGATCTTCAGAACGCCGCCTTCGCGGCTGCAACCGATATCGACCTCCGCTGACGGCTCCGTAAAAGGAAAATAGCTGGGCCGAAAACGTACAGGCAGGTCATCAACGCCGAAGTAAGCCCGGCAGAATTCAATCAGACAGCCCTTAAGATGACCAAAATTAGTTGCTTCATCAATCACCAGCCCTTCGACCTGATGGAACATTGGCGAATGCGTAGCATCATAATCACAGCGATAGGTACGGCCTGGCACAATTATGCGAAGCGGCGGCTTTGCCGACATCATAGTGCGAATCTGCACCGGACTGGTATGGGTACGCAGCACCATGCGCCCGCCATCCTTCTCCCCTGGCAGATAGAAAGTATCCATCTCCTGACGCGCAGGGTGTTCGGGCGGAATGTTCAAAGCCGTGAAATTGTGCCAGTCATCTTCTATGTCAGGGCCCTCAGCGACAGTGAAGCCCATTTCACCAAAGATGGCGATAACCTCGTCTACGGTCTGGCTGATGGGATGGATGCGGCCGTCGGGCATAGACCGAGCCGGCAAGCTGATATCGATGCGGTCTTCGCGCAGTCCCGCATCCATGGCATGGGCTGACAACGCCGCGCGCCGCGTCTCGATTGCCATACTGACGGAATTCTTCAGTGCATTCAGCGCTGCGCCGGCAGCGCGGCGATCGTCAGGAGGAACCTCACCGAGACCCTTCATCATGCTGGTGATGCGACCCTTGCGTCCGAGTTCAGCGACGCGCAAGTCTTCGAGCATGCCAGGATCACCTGCCGCCTCGACAGCGGCAATGATTTCGTCGCGTAGGGATTCAAGATTCTGCATGGTTTAAGATAGCAGGCTTCAGGGAATACAAACGATACAAACGAAAGGGAGCCGTCCCAGGTCCAGCTCCCTTATCCAAACCAAAAGCAGCTGCTTCATCAAGTAGGTTCGGCGAGGGCGGCCCGAGCTTGCTCTATCAAGCTTGTAAACGATCCCGGTTCGCGAACGGCCAAATCCGACAGGACCTTGCGGTCGAGTTCGATCCCGGCCTTACTCAAACCGCTCATAAACTGGGAATAGGTCAGGCCATTGGCCCGCGCGCCAGCATTTATCCGCTGAATCCAGAGACTACGGAAATTGCGTTTGCGGACACGGCGGTCGCGATAGGCGTACTGTAACGCCTTTTCGACCTTTTGCAGGGCAATGCGGAAATTGTTCTTCGAACGACCCCGATAACCCTTGGCGAGCTTCAGGACCTTCTTGTGACGCTCACGGCGGGCGACACTGCTAGTAGCGCGTGACATTTATTGCGGCTCCTTAGGCGTAGGGCATGTAAGATTTAACGATGCGCGCGTCGGAAGCGGACATGATAAATGTCCCCCGTGCGTTGCGCTTCATTTTCTGCGACCGCCGCCGCAGCATGTGGTTCATAAAGGCCCCCTTGGCCCGAACCTTGCCCGTCGCCGTCAGCTTAAACCGCTTCTTGGCGCTCGACTTCGTCTTCAGCTTGGGCATTTGTGTCTTTCCTTCCGTAGCATTGGCCGCCACACGGCAAGTGTATTCGGAACTCAAAGTTCCTCAACGAAGCGGCTGGGCATGCCCATGCCGGACCGCTCTCTTCCATGAGGGCGCCGTTTATAGACGCCCGCGACTGCCTTGACAAGATGCACCCGCCGCTAGAGCGCTTTCCGACCCGACAGCTATTCGCCGCGGGTCATGTCCGCTTCAGTT
>CAUZNJ010000057.1:0-9598 GCA_963580965.1 Alphaproteobacteria bacterium
TGTCGGGCGCCATTGGTCAGCTGCACCCTAGTATTTCCTCGGGCTATGGCTTTACCGCGATCATCGTCGCTTTCCTCGGGCGCCTGCATCCCATTGGTATCATTGCTGCTTCCTTGTTAATTGCTCTTAGCTATTTGGGCGGCGAGACGGCGCAGATTTCGATGGGACTGCCGCTTGCCATAACCGGCGTATTCCAGGGTATGTTGCTATTTTTTCTGCTCGGCTGCGACGTACTGATCCGCTATCGGCTTCGCTTTAGCCTCGCCGCGATGGTGAGGTAGAAAACGGGTATGAGCGGTTTGACTGCATTTTTGGTATCGATGATTGCCGCGGCGACACCATTGTTGTTTGCCGCAACGGGCGAACTGGTAACGGAGAAGTCAGGTGTCCTCAATCTCGGCGTTGAAGGTATGATGCTGATCGGTGCTGTGACCGCATTTTCGGTCGGCGTGGTGACTGGGAATACCTGGTTGGCGGCTTTAATGGGAGCGTTTGCCGGTGCGGCCATGTCCCTGATATTTGCCTTCCTTACCCTGTCTTTGCGGGCTAGTCAGGTGGCGACTGGGTTGGCGCTGACCCTGTTTGGCGTTGGACTAAGCGCTTCCATTGGCCAAGGCTATGTCGGCATACCTATAGAGACCATGACAAAACTGCACATTTCCTGGTTATCGGACCTGCCATTTATTGGTCCCATCTTATTTAGCCAGGATCCGCTGGTTTACCTATCGGTTATCCTCGTCGCTGCTGTGTGGTGGTTTATCAACTGTACCCGGTCCGGGCTGGTTGTCCGCGCCGTCGGCGAGTCGCACGAAGCGGCCCATGCGATCGGCTATAATGTTGTAGGTATTCGTTATTTGGCGGTGGCATTCGGTGGTGCCATGGCGGGCCTTGGCGGCGCCTATCTGCCTCTCGCCTACACACCGATGTGGATTGAGAACATGACGGCGGGCAGAGGCTGGATTGCTCTAGCACTTGTTGTTTTCGCCACCTGGCGGCCGGGACGCGTGCTGCTTGGTGCCTATTTGTTTGGTGGCGTCACCATTCTGCAACTGCATGCTCAGGCTTTGGGATTTGATATGCCGCCCCAATTCATGTCCATGTTGCCTTATTTGGCGACTATTGTGGTTCTGGTGCTGATCTCGCGGGATGCGACCCGCATCCGCCTTAATGCGCCAGCTGATATAGGCAAGGTATTTCATCCTCAGGCCTGAAACGGGCACGGGGATGGTAAATGACGTTAATGAGAGGGAGTAGATTGATGAAGCATATAACAATAAAGACCGTGGTGCTTGCTATCGTGGCAGTCACTGTTGCGGCCGCTATAGCCGCTATCTTTGTAGGCAAACTTGACTGGGGCGGACTTGTGCCGGGAGCGGCGCAGATAGACAAAGTAAAGGCTGGTTTCGTTTATGTCGGTCCTACCAATGATAACGGTTGGACCTACCGTCATGACCAGGGCCGATTGACGGCCGAAAAGGCGCTCGGTGGTGAAATGGAATCCACGTTTGTTGAGACGGTTAGCGAAGGTGCCGCCGCCGAACGAGTAATCCAGCAGCTCGCGGCCAGCGGCCACGACATCATCTTTACGACGTCTTTCGGTTATATGAACCCAACGTTAAAGGTGGCCAAGCGTTTTCCTAACGTGAAGTTTGAGCACGCTACTGGCTTTAAGCGTGATGAGAATGTTGCAACGTATAATGCTCGATTCTATGAAGGCCGTACCGTTGCTGGTATCATTGCCGCCCGTATGACCAAGGCAAATGTTATTGGCTATATCGGTGCCTTCCCGATCCCTGAGGTGGTGCGCGGTATTAACGCCACCATCATTGCTGCACGGCGCATTAACCCAAACGTTATCGCCAAAGTGGTCTGGGCTAATACTTGGCACGACCCGGCCAAGGAAGCTGATGCCGCCAAGGTCCTTCTTGATCAGGGCGCCGATATTATCATGCAGCACACGGATTCTGCCGCCCCCTGCCAGATTGCCCAGGAACGTGGTGCTTGGTGCGTCGGTCAGGCAGCTGATCAGTCCGCTTTTGCGCCCAAGGCTCAGTTGACGGCCATCGTCGATGTTTGGGGGCCGTATTATACGGACCGCATCAAGGCAGTGATGGACGGTACTTGGACGTCGGGAGACACCTGGGGTGGTCTTTCTGCCGGAATGGTAGAAATGGCACCCCTGAATGCGGCCATTCCTTCTCATGTGCAGGCCGAAGCTAACATGGCTATTGCCGACCTTAAGTCCGGAACGCTGCATTCCTTCCAGGGGCCGATTACGGATCAGTCGGGTAAACTCGTAATTATGATGGGGGAACAACTCGATGATGGGGTTCTTGCCGGCATGGACTGGTATGTTCAGGGCGTACAAGGCAGCTTACCTAAGTGATCTCGAGCTTCGACTGCAATAGTTGATAAGCATGTGTAGCCGGCGGAAAACTCCGCTGGCTACCTGCATTTTGGGTAAGTGTTGTCCGCATTGTTTAGAAGCGGACAACTGGTATATGAAGCGCCACCCGAGGAGTCGGTGCGGATGTTAATAATGGGGGCAGGGCTTTGACGGAGGAACTAGTTCAAAAGAATTTTCCGGTCTCGTGGGAACATTTGCATCGGGATTCAAAGGCGCTGGCTTGGCGGCTGATGGAAATGGGGCCATGGAAGTGCATTGTCGCGGTCACCCGTGGTGGTCTTGTCCCTGCGGCCATTATCGCCCGTGAACTGGATGTCCGGATCATCGATACCGCCTGTATTTATTCATACGATCATCAGGACCAGGGAGAGCCGCAGATTCTTAAGGCCGTACCGGGGGATGGTGAGGGCTACCTGATCATCGACGATCTGGTTGATACGGGTCAAACGGCTAGGGTGGTTCGCAAGATGCTACCAAAGGCCCATTTTGCCACCGTTTACGCCAAGCCAGCTGGCCGTCCCCTGGTCGATACCTTCGTTACCGAGGTCAGCCAGGACACCTGGATACACTTTCCCTGGGACATGGAGTTGCAGTTTATCCAGCCAATGGCCAAGGCCAATGGGGACGGATGATGTCTAGAATGGACTAGGGGCTAATTGAGTCATTGTCTAGGAGGCTTCCCGTGGAATCGTCGATTTAGGCTGTCCGCTATTTTAACGGCGCGGTCTGCGCTGCTGAACGGGCACGCGAGTTGGTAAATATGAATCAATGAAATTGGTCCTTGCCGATATTAATGCCATGGATGGTGCGGCCTTCGTCAAGGCCCTGGGCGCTATTTATGAAAACTCTTCCTGGGTGGTGGAGGGAGTCCACGCCGCCGCTCCATTTTCCGACACTGGGGCCTTGCTTATCGCAATGCGTGGGGTTGTCGACTCCGCAGTAAAGTCGCGCCAGATCTCTCTTATCCAGGCGCACCCCGACTTGGCTGGCAAGGCGGCACGAGCGAGATCACTTGGTGCGCATTCGACCATGGAACAGGCGGGTGCCGGCCTTGATCGTCTGAGCAATGCGGAGTTTGTCCAGTTTCATAAACTTAACGCTGCTTATCTGAACCGCTTTCAATTCCCCTTTGTCATTGCCGTTCGACAGCACACCAAGGAATCCATCATTCAGGCCTTCGAGATACGTCTCGCGCACTCGCGCGAGATCGAAATTGGTGAAGCACTGCACAATATTCATATCATTGCCGAAATGCGGTTGCGTGATTTAATAGCCGGCTAATTTCTGGTTAATTTTCGGCATTCATCATCATAATCCTCATAACTACGCACACGATGGCGGCATCCATCCTTTTCTACTACTCAGTAGGTACGTTCGCACTGAACAAGATCCAATTCAATATGTGGACGCTGTTCTGATTTGGCCTCCTGGGTTGCCTGATTAAGAGGTTCGAGTTTTTTTTCTGGCGCTGGTTATCCATGGCGGCCTTTCATTGGTATTAAAACACCGGTCCAGCGAAAAATTAAGCTTGTTCTTTCTGCCAGTAATATTGGCCGTTCTATCGGTTCCCTTGTTCATGATGGAAAAAACTATACGTATTGGCTTGTGCGTAAGGTTAATCGATAGCGCCATTTGAATGTTCTGGAAAGCCCGCCCAAGATAGTTGGGGTTCGAATCCTGGGCTATTAGCCCAGGATTAAACCGTCAGAATAATGTACTAGGCCGTAAGTTCAGTTCTGGGGGTGGGAGTTATTTCAGCGGTGCGCCCTGTGCCACCCAACGGGCAATAAGGTCGCGTTCATCATCAGTTATCTGCGTGACGTTGCCCAGAGGCATAACCCGCGTCATAACTGTTTGCTGGTGGATCGGTTGGGCCTGAGCTCGGATCTGCGCTGGGGTGTCAAGAATCACGTTCTTTGGCGGTTTATTGAAGCCCGGGTGTGTCGGTGTCGCTGAATGGCAGGCCTGACAGCGTAGGGCGATGACGTTTCGCACTTCCGCGAAGGCAATGGGTGGGCCGTCGGTAGTGATTGCTGACACTGACGGCTGGCCGGTGTACCAGAACAGACCAATGCCTCCGGCGACGGCCGCTGGAATGATCCACTTGTTCTGCTTGCCTCGATTGCGCAAGTTGAACCAGTGGCGAATGGCGCCACCGATGACGAACAGCCCCATAAGTACCAGCCAGCCATGCGGATGACCATAGGTGCTGGGGTAATGGCTGCTCAGCATGACAAAGACCACTGGCAGTGTCATGTAGTTGTTATGGACTGAACGGTGCTTGGCTTTTGCGCCCAGGCCCCAGTCTACCGGATTGCCCTTTTGGGTGGCGGCGATCATGGCTGTTTGCGCTGGTAAAATGCGAACCCACACATTGACCGCCATAATCAAGCCCATCAGCGCTCCAACATGCATAAATGCGGCACGTCCGCTGATCAACTGGCTGAGTCCCCAGGCGATCCCTCCCAGCAATAAGAAACAAATGACGTTGAGGGTTTTCTCATGACTGGCGAGTGGGGAAATCCATAGGCCGTCATACAATAGCCAGCCGATGACAAGTGTCGCCACACCAAGTGTGATTGCTAGGTCAGGCGACAAGTCGGCTTTGGTTAAGTCGATCATGTAGGTGTTGGCCGCGGTATAGTAGACGATGCACAGAAGCAATAGTCCCGTAATCAGGGTGTACGCCGCCTCCCATTTGAACCACTGCAGGTTTTCAGGAACCTGGCGGGCCTCCAGCTTACGTTTCTCGGTAAGGTAGAAACCACCGCTGTGAACCAGCCAAATCTCACCATCTACATTCTGACGTTGCGGCTCCGGCTTGGTTAGATGCGCGTCAAGCCACATGAAGTAAAAGGACGAACCAATCCAGGCGATGCCGGTGATCACGTGGGCCCAGCGCAAGGCTAGGTTTAGCCATTCGACTAAATGTGGATCCATGAGTGAACACTCTCTGGTAAATTCAACATCAGAATGACAGGAGTATTTCTCCCAAAACCCAGACAAGCCATTATTAATTGTGGCATATTGCGTTGCAATACATTGTGAAGGATAAGCTATGGGCCGACTGACCACCCACGTCCTCGATACCGCGCACGGTCGGCCAGGCGCGGGTATGGCTATTGCCCTGTTCATCGTCGAGGGTAATTCGCGCTTGCCCCTGAAAGCTGCTGTCACGAATGTGGACGGCCGCTGCGATGCGCCACTCCTGGACGGCGATTCCCTGAGCGTTGGCACCTATGAACTAGTCTTTGACGTAGGCGCTTATTTTTCCAGCCTCGGCATTGACCTGCCGCAGCCGTCATTTCTTAATACGGTGGTGTTGCGCTTTGGTGTAGCCGATACGGCCGCCGATTATCACGTGCCACTGCTGATTTCTCCGTGGGGCTACACCACTTATCGGGGAAGTTGACCATGGCAGATAGACTCTAGAGTTTGATCACTGTGATTCGCTAAATTATAGCCCAATGATTGACCCGGCATCGGCTTTGGGCGACCGTGCAACCTTAGCTGAAAAATAAATTTTAACTAGGGAGGCGAAGATGAGCCTAACAGGATTGCGGGAGACCTTTGACCGCAGGGGTACAAAATACGGCAGTGGTGTGATGGAGTTTGCCACGCCTGGCATCGGCCATATCCTCAAACAGGGCGGCTGCGATTTTGCCTTTATCGACATGGAGCATAGCGGCCTCGGGATCGATACGATCAAGCAGGTGATGCGCTATATGGAGGCGGCTGACCTTCCGGCTTTTGTCCGCCCACCATCTGACCAGTATCACGATATTGCCCGCCTGCTTGATATTGGTGTCGAGGGTATTTTATTGCCGATGGTTGCCGATGCCGAGCAGGCTAGACATATCGTTGCCTGCATGAAGTACCCGCCGCACGGCGAGCGTGGTGTTGCCATGGGGCACGGCGGAGATCGGTGGCGGGCGGTGTCCCAGCGCCAGGGTCAGCTGGCAGCAAACCGGCGTACCGTCCCCATTATGCTGATCGAAACCGTCGAGGGTGTCGATAACGTCGATGAAATTGCCAAGGTCAAGGGTGTTGATGTTCTGTGGATCGGCCATTCTGACCTAAGCGCTTCTCTCGGCATTCCGGGGGATTTCGATAACCCCCTATTCCGCGATGCGGTTGCGAAGGTTGTCGCTGCTGCCAAGCGCCACAAGCTGCATCTGGGCCGATTGACTCGCAGCATTGAAGAAGGCCGGCAGCTCAAAAACCAGGGGTTTAATCTTATCTGTTACAGCGCTGACGACAGCCTGCTGCGCGCTGCAATAAAATCTGGAATCGATGCTATCCGTAAGGGTGGCCGAGGGGGTCGCGGCAATTGACGGTATTCACCATCGGCATTAGCCCTTCTTTCCGGGGTTCCGGTGGAACACCGACGTTTCCCAGCTACGATATTTCTCCGCTCACCATGGACGCCCGTTTCACGGTTTCTGATCTTCCGGATTCCGTTGCGCTTGGCGCTGATGATCTTGAACCCTTTGATGCCGTAATTATTCTGGGCCAGCAGGTGCCGGCCGAAGCGCTTCTTACGGATTGCCGGCTCGGGCTCATCGTGCGCATGGGTGTGGGGTACGATAATATCGACGTTTCGGCCTGCAATCGCGCCGCTATCGCGCTTACCATTGCACCGGGTGGCGTGCGGCGGCCGATGGCGCTGACCAACCTGACCTTTATTCTGGCGTTGGCGCATCGGCTTGTAGACAAGGATCGCATCGCCCGGGGCGGGGCCCCAGCGTGGCCGGAGCGTATGGCCTTTCACGGTGTAGGGCTCGATGGCCGCACCCTCGGCTCGGTTGGCCTTGGCAACATTGGGTCGGAATTATTTCGCATCGCTGAACCGCTGAACATGCGTTTCATTGCCCATGACCCCTATGCTGATCCCGCACATGCGGCGGCATTGGGTGTAGCACTTGTCGACAAGGATACCCTGTTTCGAGAAGCAGATTTTGTCTGCCTTAACTGTATGCTAAGTGAAGATACCCGACATATCGCCAACGCTAGAACGATTGGCTTGATGAAGCCCACAGCATTTCTTATCAACGGTTCGCGCGGGCCCGTGGTTGATCAGAAAGCGTTATACAATGCTTTGAAGAACCAAGACATCGCGGGCGCTGGGCTTGATGTTTTTGACCCGGAACCGCCCGATCCTGCTGACCCAATCCTCAAGCTCGACAATGTTATTCTCGCGCCGCACGCGCTCGGCTGGACAGATCACATGTTCCGTGAGTTCGGGGAAATAAACTGTGCTGCTGTGCTTTCATTTCGGGAGGGAAATGTTCCTGCAAACCTAGTCAACGCCGAAGTAACTTCAAACCCTAAATTCTTGGCCCGGATGGACGTGTGGCGGCAGCTGGCTTGATTAGCTTATGTATTTCAATGTCTGCTGGGAGGCTCTTGAATAGCGCAGGCTACGGCGTAATAATCCTCAGTATGCCTCGGGAATTTAATTCCGTCGGTCTTGGGAGAGACAGGCCATGTTAAGCGAAAGCAAATTAATGTTTTACCGCGACAATGGCTACGTAGTGGCTTCTGGTATCGTGTCGTCGGATGAAGCCGCGAATTTGCGCGCGGTAACTGATGGTTTCATTGAAAAATCGCGCCGGGTCACCGTGGCCGATGATGTTTTCGATGTCGAGGACAACCATACTGCTGATAATCCACGGTTGCGCCGGCTTAAGATTCCCGAACAAAGGGATCCCGCCTATGAGGCTATGCTTCAGCATCCGGGCGTCATCGCTGTTTTAAAGCAACTGCTTGGGCCCAATATTCGTAAGCAGGGAATGAAGCTAAATCTTAAGCCTGGGCGTGGAGGCGAGCCGGTAGAATGGCATCAGGACTGGGGTTTTTTCCCGCATACCAATGATGATCTATGTATTTTTGCCATCATGTTGGATGATGTGGCCGAAGAGAACGGACCCATGATGGTTGTTCCGGGCAGCCACAAGGGCAAAGTTTTCGATCACCATCAGGACGGTTGGTTCGCTGGCGCTATCACCGATCTCGACGGCCCCGCCGCTTATGCCAAGGCCGTGCTTCTCACCGGCAAGGCTGGCGATATTCATATCCACCACGTGCGCACCCTGCACGCATCGGCACAGAATCTTTCTGAAAAATATCGGCCGTTGCTTTTCATTACGGCTGCAGCTGCCGATGCTTGGCCTCTGGGTGAACGCCCGGCAACAATAGAAGAATGGGACAAACAGATGATTTGTGGTGAATCGACATTGGCGCCGAGGTTGGCTGAAGTGCCCGTACGTTTGCCTTACCCGCGACGTCTTAGTAACAAAGAATCCATTTTCGAAAAACAACGCGAATTGCGAAATAGCCCATTCGAGCGCCTGCGTTCTCCGGATGATCTCGTTGTCGTCGGCGCTTGAGGCGGTGGCGCAGGATACGCTGCCTGATCTTTCTGACGCTCAGCTCCGTCAATACCGGGAGACGGGATTCCTCGTCATTGAAAATGTATTATCCGAGGAAGATCTGGAACGATTACGCGTCGGGATCGACCGTTTTATAGATGGCTCCCGCCAGGTTATCTGTCACGACGATGTTTACGATCTAGAGGAAGATCATACTCCGGAGAATCCGCATGTGCGGCGTGTCAAGGACCCTGACTTCCATGACAATGCATTCCAGGCGCTGATCCACCATCCGCGTATCGTGGCTGTTATGGAGGGATTGATTGGCCCTGGTGTCCGCTACGATAAGAGCAAACTTAATATGAAGTCGGGTGGCGGAGGTTCGCCCGTCGAATGGCATCAGGACTGGGCGTTCTATCCCCATACCAATGATGATCTTTGTGCTGTCGGCGTTATGATTGATGATATGACTATGGACAATGGGCCTCTCTTAGTGGTGCCGGGCAGCCACAGGGGACCGGTGTACGACCATCATTACGAAGGATATTTTTGTGGTGCTGTGACCGACCCGGCGGCGACGGGAATCTATGCTGCGGCGGAACCGTTATTGGGTTGTGCTGGGGCTATTACTGTTCATCACGTCCGCGCCTTGCACGGCTCCGCTCCGAACGTCTCCGACCAGCCACGCCGGCTTCTGCTTATGCAAATGCGGGCTGCCGATGCTTGGCCGCTGACTGAATCTATCACCGATATGGATGCCTTTAATGCTAAATTGATCACCGGTAGTCCGTTGGTTGCACCGCGCATGGTGAATGTTCCC
>CAUZNJ010000058.1:0-9560 GCA_963580965.1 Alphaproteobacteria bacterium
TCCTTGTAGGAATCCTTTGAGAGGCACTCGACCTGGGGGGGGAGTGCCCCTCAAAGGTATACGTCTCCCGGCAACAATTGACACCGCTAAAAACACGGAAATTACAACCGAATGGTAATTGATTTTACGCTAAGTTAAAGGCACCGTGTATTACTATTTATGAGCATAAAATTTACCTGTTTCGGCCATGGTCTTGGTTGCAGGCACCGTCTCGGGATACAGTTGTGGAGCCTCAATGGCCAACATGTTGTGGATACGTATCCGTGATGTCGCCGTTAAAATAGATGGGGTGGTTTGCGCTGTTAGCTATAAAAGTATGGATAACGAACCCATTTTCTCTTGCCGTAAATACCTAATTGTATACAATATCCAATGAGCATATCCTCATTAGGACTAAGAGAGCGCTAGCCGCAATCAAGGCCAATTCTGGAAACTATGATTTCAGCCAAGCTGACAGCTGGCCAACCCAGGACACCGTATGATCGAAGGCACACCTTCCACCCCGCGCCTAGCATTCACTATCTTTTTGCCATTTGCCTGCGGCTATTTTTTATCGTTCCTCTACCGCACGGTGAATGCCGTTCTGGCGCCAACCCTGACGGCGGACGTTGGCCTAACCGCCTCCGACCTTGGCTTGCTAACATCAGCCTATTTTCTTACCTTCGCCGCCTTCCAGCTGCCGCTTGGTGCGTTGCTCGATCGGTTCGGTCCACGGCGTGTACAAGCGACCCTCTTTATCTTTGCGGCGGCCGGAGCTGCCCTCTTTTCGGTCGGAGACTCCCTCTGGGCTTTAATCGCCGGACGGGGATTGATTGGTTTCGGCGTTGCCGGTGGCCTAATGGGATCATTCAAGGTTATTACGCTTTGGTATCCAAAGCGCCTATGGCCTGTATTGAATGGTATGATTCTAGGGGTCGGCGGTATCGGCGCAATGACCGCCACCAAGCCAGTGGAATTGGCACTGGGTTTCACGGACTGGCGCGGCATCTTCTTAGTGCTAGCGTGCCTTACAGTATTGGCAGCTTTATTCATCTTCTTCGCCGTTCCAGAGCGGCCACGCAGGAGCCGCCCGCCGGCCTTTCTGGAACAGGTACGGGGATTTCGGGTCATCTTCACCGACCGACTATTCTGGTCAGTGGTGCCGTTAACCGGAGCCGCAAACGGTGTTGGCCTGGGGCTTGGTACCTTGTGGGTGGGACCATGGCTCGCCGACGTCGGCGGCCATGATGAGCCGACCGTAGCCGTCTACCTCCTGGCGATGACCAGCGTGCTAACCGTCGGCTTCTTTTCAACCGGTATAATAGCTAGTTGGCTTGACCGGCATGGCTTTAGCTTGATGAAGACTATGGGAACCGGCTTCGTCATTTTTCTTTCTGGCCAAGCCGCCATCACATTCGCTATCGATCCTGGCGCTTTATGGCCGTGGCTTATTTTTGGCTATTTCAACCACATCGGCATTCTGTCATATCCATATATGTCAGGCCATTTTCCACCAGAATATTCGGGGCGAGCCAATACAGCCCTCAACGTTTTAACTTTTTTGTCAGCCTTCGCCACTCAGTACTTTGTCGGCGCCATGCTTGATCAGTGGCCAGCGACATCGGTCGGCAGTTACCACCCTGACGGCTACTTTGCCGCATTCGGCATCCTAATGATCCTGCAACTCGCGGCCTTCATCTGGTTTATCACTGGCCTGAAAACGATAGACCGAGAAAAAATTACCGGCTAATCACGGCGACGGAATCAGTCAGCGGCGCCAACCGACACAAACGTCTTACTAACGGAGAATGCTCACGGCCTGCGCCACAGCATCATGTCATCGGGAGCATGACATGATCACGGTAGGCTTTCCGTTGCGCCAAGCGTCCGAAATAGGACTCAACGTTTGGACGTTCCTTTCTTTCCATCGGAACATGCAGCCAGCGATATACGCGCGGGCCTATTACTAAGTCAGCCATACAGGGACTATCGCCGAGCAAAAAGCATTTCCCATCAAGTTGGCGGTCTAAAATGGCCATCAGCTTCTCACTCTCGGTGCGCTTAGCATTGATCATGTCATGATTGCGCTGTTCGGGGGGAGTACGAACTAGGCCCCAAAATACTGGCGTAATGGCGGGCATCAGGCGCGATAGGGACCAATCCATCCATTGAGAGGCGAGGGCCCGCTGGCGAATATCCCCAGGATACCAAGTTCCGTTGCCATAAACCTCGCTGAGGTAACGGACAATGCTGCCCGACTCCCACAGAATAAATCCATCGTCTTCTTCCAGCACCGGCACCAGACCATTAGGATTTTTACTCAGATACTCCGGGGTATCGTTGACACCAAAGACCCCCCCTATATCAAGCCGGTCAACGCTCAGGCCCAGTTCAACACTGGTCCACATCGCGGTCTGCACGTTAATAGAATTAGCCCGGCCCAAAATACGCATATTCTGCTCATCTCCGTTAACGTGACCCACCAAATCCAGCATGGGCCATTCAAGATAATTCTAATGTTGGTGTAAACATGCCCGCTATATTCTACTGGTCAGCTTGCCCTGATTGTCAAAACGGGGCGGTTCCGGTTCTGACAAAGCCTCAACGCCATCACGCTCGCGAATTTCCTCGTATAGCGGTTCGGACATCATCACTTCGTGCAGAAACAGGGAGTTGCGAATGTGGGCGATACGCATTTTCGCTGTTTCAATTTGCCAGCAAGTTGCAGCAACAGCCTTCATTACCACTCGGTCGTTCTTGAGCACAACGGGAATACGGGATTTTTCTACCAGTGTTGCAGTCAGGCCATTCATATAGATGGATTTCAGGTCCAGGTTCTCCACAGCTTCATGGGTGACGTAGTCAGCCAACCCTATCCCCATGGCATTGCCTTCTGATTTAACGGTGAGGCCGAGAATGGCGAGTTTATGGATAAACGGCTTAGGGTTAGACAAACCGCGAATATCAGCGCGCCCAGAAATGGCAGGATCGACACCGGTGCCACTGATATCTTTGCCTATCTCCTCAACGATTAACCCGTCCATCTGATCAAACGGCAAAAGCGCCATCATGCTTTTCGCTATCTTCAGCAGTTTCTCATCGTTGGTGAAGAAGTCCGCCACCTCAACTCCGCCAACATGGATCAAATTCTTAGCGGCATCCTCCATTAGCGCCAACCCTGCACAGATTGGAGCCCGTTCAAGCGCCCTAGCTGCCAGCTTGGGCAATATTTCCGACAAGCCGCGTGGACCGGTTAGATGGACATTAAGCGCACCCTCCTGCTTACCGAGGCCAACAGCCACCATCTTAACGATGCCGCTTTCTATGGGCCGGTCAAAGCTGGTGTGGGCCTTAACCCGGTTGACAACAACCACGCCATCAGCACCCGCCGCGTTCTTGTCAAAGCGAGAACGGATACCCGGTTCGATCTCCCCGTAATCGACGGTTTCCATGGTGGAGCGAATTTCGCAGCCAACTTTCTCCTCGGTGATACCAAGCTTGCCTAGCACGCTAACCTGGCCCTCAGCAGTGCCTCCACCATGACTGCCCATGCCGGGGACGATGAAAGGCTTGTAGCCGCGCTGCTTAAGGTAAGCGACGACGGCAATGGCGACCTCATCGATACGGCTGATGCCGCGGCTGCCGATCGCAACCGCGATACTAGCGCCCGCCGCCAGCCGGTTAAGGCCAACAATGCCTGCGAGGGCCTGAGAAACTGGATTGGCAAGATCGCCGATAGCCACGCCTAGCGGTTGCGGCAGGCGCACCCGGCGAAAACGCGGTAATTCGACGTTATCCAGGTGCGGGAACTCGATGATCGGAAAGCGAGGTGAATCCATGGCTTGGCTCCCTGTCGTAAAATGAAGCGACGTTTTGTCACGAGAATTACCCCGCGCCTGCTGTCGCCTATGCAGTCTTCTTGATACCGCGAAAATTATCGAACTGACGGGCAATGCGATGTGCAGCGCATGCAGCACCAAAGCCATTATCTATATTGCAGACCAGCACGCCCGGGGCGCAGCTAGTCAGAGCTGAATTCAGGGCCGTGCGGCCACCCTCAGCAGCGCCATATCCGGTCGATGTGGGAACGGCAATAATGGCGCTGCCCACCAGCCCGCCGAGGACAGAGACCAGCGCCCCATCCATGCCGGCAACGACAATGACAATTGGGAATTCGGCTATATCGTCACGCTGTTCCAGAATACGCCACAAACCAGCAACGCCGACGTCTGATATTCGCCGTGCCGGTCGGCCAAAAAAATTCAAAGTACGCTCCACCTCTCGCGCAACGGCCTCGTCGGATGTTCCGGCGGTCACCAATGCAATGTCCGCGTATGGGCCCAAGGGCGGCATGACACCGGCAATAGCGGTGCACGACAGGGGGTCGTAATCCAGCGCCGCAGCGCCGGGTTCCTTCAGGGCAGCACGCGTCTGCGGGGCCAGACGCGTCAGCAGCAGCGGCTTCCCGCTGGCTGTCGCAAGGATCACGTCGATATGTTCAGGTGCCTTATGTTCGCAAATAACGCATTCAGGGATACCGATGCGCGACGCCCGGTCATGATCAAAGGTCAACGGAGCCATCAGGCGACCGCCGGCCGCAGAAAAGCACTGCCCATACGATAGGCAGTTAACCCGACCGGACCACCGCACAACATCTCGATTTCGGCGCGCAGCGAGGCAGCGGGTGGTTCGCGTAGGAGTGCAAGACTGGCTTCGTCCATCTCGATGACAAACCCGCTATGGCGCTGGCGGCAGCGCACTGTTTCGGGCGCCATTGCATCACGGACTAAGGTCTCGACGCGATCAATGACAGATAGCGCCATTGGGTCTATGGCGATGCCAGTTTCTACTCGGCTCGACAGGCAGGGTGCTGATGGAAGCTCAGCGAGGTCGTCTAGGCTGAGACCACGCGCCAGCAACCGCACTCCGGCCTTGTCTATACCAGCCTCGACATAGGGATGTCGTACGCCATGGTCGGCGGCGGCTTTCAGTCCTGGGCGCCAATCGCCGAGGTCATCAGTGTTTGTACCGCTCAGAAGCATACCCTCGTGCACCGCCGCCATAGTGCCATAGAGGTTTGTCTTGCAGAAAAAGCATCGATTGGCAGGGTTACGGCGATATTTGGCATCAGCGAACTCACCTGCGTCAATCACCTTCAGATTCCAATCTTCCCGCTCCGCATAGGCGTGAACACGTTCCGTTGCCGCGGCAGGAACGGCTGGGGATACCGCATGTATCGCCACCACCGGCTGCCCGGCAAGGTAACGGGCGGCGATGACAGCCAGCGTCATACTATCGACGCCACCACTAACCGCAATCGCCGGCTCGCGACAGATACTCAGCGCTGCGTGAAGGCGGTCCAGCGAAGTTTTTATATCAGGCATCATCTTCGTCTTTCAGGGCAGCATCCTCGGCGGCCCGGCGTAGCCGTTGGCGCGCCGAAGCGGTTATTGTGCCGGCAAGTACGTCGTCCGCTTCGGCCTTTGCCGAACGCGTTCCATCGGGCCTTTCGGCCAGTTTAACCCGAATCGCCGCGCCGTCGACTATCACTGTCCGTTCATGGCGTGGTAGGATCATACGGTCGACTTGGGAAAGCCGTACACCCAAAGTTACTGTTTCCACGAGACAAGCCTCGGCAACCGCATCCATATGGTCAGACAGGCAAAGCACCTGCACCGATGCTCCCATTCGACCCTTCTTGCCAAATACCGGGCTTTGTACGACGTCTAGAACCCCACGCAAGGCACGCAAAACATCGAGCCCCGCCGATAGCCCCTCTCCGCTCTGATCGTCAATCTCAAAGGCAATGACACCTATCATGTCACGGGCCGGGGCAGCAGCTGACGGCTCGAACAAGACTGCCCGAAGGACATTGCTGATCCCCTCCATTTTCTTAGTTCCGAACCCAAGCCCCTGGCCACGCAGGACGTGCCCACCCGGAAGTTGGTTCTGGTGGGCCTCCAAGTGACGGAGGATGACAGCACCGGTAGGCGTAACTCGTTCGCCGCTCACCCCGTCATCCTCGAAACGATAGCCTTCTAATAGCTTTACGGTTGCCGGTGCCGGTACCGGCAAAGGCCCATGAGCAGAACGCACCCGCCCTGACCCAGGCGGCAGGGCTGATACGCTGCACGTCGTAATCGCCAAGCATTCAACCAGAGCGGCCGCACCGACCATGTCGGCAATAGAATCCCAGGCCGCAACTTCATGCAAATGCACGTCATCGATGGGAATGCCATGGATTACCGCTTCGCATTCGGCCAGCCGGCGGAACATATCCTCAGCACGCACACGAATGCCCGGCAACACATCGGCATTCGCCAGCAGAGCTTTAACGTCGCGATAAGTGCGATGAGCGTGTTCATGAGGATGATGCACCGTGACATGCGTCCCCGCAAAGACGTGGTCTCGATGCGGCTTGGCCTCCACCGACAGCCCGCCAGGGCCGTGCATGGCGGCGATGGCCGCGTTCACGGCATCTAGTGCATCGGGCCGAATATCCAGCAATGCAGCGAGGAACATGTCCCCGGCAATGCCGCCGATACAGTCGAGGTGAAGGTGATAAGGCATGGCGGAGGATAGGTGCCCAAAAGTTTGTGTTGGCGTGAAAGTTTACCCTGTTTCAGGGGCGACACACGCCATTCTGCCCAACATAGATAGCGTACAGCGACCGGGTTGCAGTAATGAATAGCCGGTTGCGCTTAGGCCCTCCAAAACAGACATTAGAAACCTTCTCCGGCACACGAATCTTGCCAAGTAAGGCGCCGTCTGGTGCAAAGCAATGCACGCCGTCGCCGGCGCTAGACCAAAGATTACCATCAACATCGAGGCGAAAGCCATCCGACTTTCCCACATCTAATCGAGCGAAGGGCCGTCCATTGGACAGCCGCTTGCCCTCAGTGACATCGAACGCCCGTATATGCGGCATGTCGTGGGCGGTGTCTGGAACGCCGGTATCAGAGACATAGAGGATGCTCTCATCCGGTGAAAACGCGAGGCCGTTGGGGCAGATAAAGTCATCGGCAACGACGGCTAGCTTACCAGATCCCGGCTCAAGACGATAAACGTAGCAACCATCTTGCTCCTGCGGTGCCTTGTCGCCTTCGTAGTCGGTGATGATACCGTAATGCGGATCTGTAAACCACACAGCATCATCTAACGTCACAACCACGTCGTTGGGAGAATTCAGGCGCTTTCCCTGATGACGGTCAGCTAGCACCGTGATGCGGCCATCGTATTCCGTTCGGGTCACGCGCCGGGTGCGATGCTCACAGGATATTAGCCGCCCCTGGCGGTCGCGGGTATGGCCGTTGGTGTTTTCCGCAGGCTGGCGGAACACTCTTGCCCCCGCACCGTGCACCCATTGCATGATGCGATTGTTAGGAATATCGCTCCACAACAAAAAATCGCCATCGGCAAAGTAAACGGGGCCTTCCGTCCACGCGCCATCGGTCCACAAGGTTTCAAGCCCTGCGTTCCCGAGGACCAACGGTTGGAAACGTTCATCGATGATTTCAAAGGGCAACATAACTGCTGTCTAGCTCCCGCGTTATTGAGCCGCCGCTACTTGCGCTACCGCGTGCTGGGAAAGGCGAGGCATGACCTCTTCCGCCAATAATTGCATGGACCGGGTCCAAAGCGCCTTATCGTCCCAATCGTGGGCGCACATTACTAAAGTACCGAATGGCCCCAGCCTGTCGCGTAGCGCCACGAGTTGATCAAGAACTGTATCAGGCGTACCGGCGATGACCATGCCGTCAACCATATAACGGGCATTCACCATGTCATCGCCGTGACTAGGATCGGTCTTGAAATTATTGATAGCACCAGGCCGCCGGCGTGCGTTCTGGAACAAATAATCAAAATAAAAATGCAACCCACTTTCGGGGTTGGCAACGTAATCACACGCTCGTGCTTCATCGTCAGATACTAGAATGCTGCGTGCTACACGCCAGATCGACGGATCCGCCTCATAGCCCGATTCGGCTGCGCCCGCTGAATAAGTTTTCCAATGGCCAAGCAGGTGACCCTCCGCCGCAAAATTGGCAGAAATAGGTATCCAGCCCCTTTGACCCGCCAATTTCGCCAAAAATGATGCGGGGCCCATGACTGATGTAGCGATGGGAGGATGGGGCTTTTGCAAGGGCTTGAGCATACCGCCAACACCATGGTCGAGGCGGATGCTATCTTTGATGCGAACGTTCCAGTATTCGCCCTCGATGTCATAAGGAGCATCCAATTCCCAGATTTTTAGAACCGTGTCGACACATTCGATCATCATCTTACCGCGTGTCATTGGATCGCTTCGCTCGAATAGCTCAAAATCGGTGCTAAGGCCCCCAGGACCAATACCCATCATAAAGCGTCCGCCACACAAGTGATCAAACATGGCCACATCGCCAGCCAGGCGGGCTGGATGATGGTGCGGCAGATTGAATACGCCGGTACCAAAGGTAATATTTCTCGCCGCGTCGATGACGGAAGCCAAAAAAATTAGGGGAGAAGTAATGCCTTCTGGAATTGTCGAATAGTGTTCGCCTACCCAACATTCCGAAAAGCCGAGCTTATCCGCCAGGATGACTGCTTCACGGTCCTCTTCGAGGACCGTCATGTAGTCCCGGTTCGGGTCGTGCAATGGCATCATGAACATTCCAAGATGCACCATTTTCTCCCCCTATTTTCAAGGCACTCGCCGCAGACCCCGCTAGGAGCGGAAGATTTTCATAAATAGACCGCCACCGCAAACCGACGGTTTTTTATGGAGAGACGTCACTGTCACTTGCACTTAGCCCCGCAGGCGGCAATCTTATCGCATTCTCGACGCATCGCGCCGGTTCCATCCATCCAACATCCCGGCTTTCCTGCCGATTCTTTGCCCGACAGCTACAATGATGACTGAATCTTCATCCGCCACCGAACCCGCGGCTCACCCCTACCGCTGGGCAATGCTGGCGGGGACTTGGTTGATTTACTTCAGCTTTGGGCTGACGGCGTCGGCCTTAGCGACACTGGTTGTTCCCATCGAAACAGAACTCGGCCTCAGCCATGCAGCCATGGGTAGCATTTTCGGCGCCTGGACGCTCGTCTTTATCTTTTCAGCCATGCCCTGCGGCGCCCTTATGGACCGCATTGGGCCACGGCGCTCGCTCTTGCTCGCGGCCCTATTCATTGCCGTTTCAGGATTTCTGCGGGGTACCGCCGAAGGATTCGCCAGCTTGTTCTTCGCGGTTGGCGTGTTCGGCGTCGGCGGACCTCTGGTTGCCATAGGCTCACCCAAGCTGATTTCCTTGTGGTTTGCCGGCAAGGACCGAGCCGTTGCCATGGGGCTTTATATTACCGGACCGTCTCTTGGTTCTGTTCTAGGTCTATCGCTGACCAATAGCTTTATCATGCCACTGTTCGACAGTGAATGGCGCCATGTACTATTCGCCTATGCCGCTTTTGCCCTCTTTTGCGGCCTCGTGTGGCTGGTAATCAGTGCCCATCCCGCGAGCCGGGAAATGGAGCGCCGCGTGGCTGCCGAGCCCCGGGTCTCGCAGCTCAAAGTATTCGCTGAACTCATTCACGTGCGCGCTGTGCAG
>CAUZNJ010000059.1:0-9541 GCA_963580965.1 Alphaproteobacteria bacterium
CGGTTTGTCCTCGTGATCGGAATCCATCAAAACTAGATAATCGAAATCAATCTCCGACGCCAAGCAGCCGAGACCAACCGCAACAGCACGCTGGTTTCCCAGATTACGTCTCAGCGTGACCACGCGAACTTCGCTGATTGCGTTAAAAGACGTCCCAGAAAACATGTCTTCATTGGCAAAGGATGTAGAACCGTCGTCTATTATATAGATGCGTACACCGCCGTATCGCCCTGAAAGCTGTACGTCCAGAAGAGGGATTAACGTTCGGACAGATTCCCAGTCATTGAAGGCCGCAACCAAGATGACCACGGACGGATTTAACTTAGATTCTATCATCTTCCACTCTTACAGATCATCATCAACGGTCAGAATGGGTAACATTGGCAAGTAAAGGGCTCAATCTTTAAATCGCGCGGGGGACTAGCTGAGGCCTTCCCTGGTAAAAAATTACAGACAATTTCGACCAAAAATTTGCGCTGAAAGGCAATGACTTTAGCAGGCTGATTGAGCGCCACTATTTCGCTGCCCTTGTCTTGTCACATGACGACGACACCCACCAAGGTACTGCATTATCAGGCTATGTAAAAAGGCGCTCCATGCGCAGGTAACACCATCTGAGTCAGGGGTGACTAACAGGTTCCCTAGCCCCTTCTAGCTTGTCATCACTACGGCCTGCAGAAAATAAGTATCTACCTGAAATTTGATATTCTAGACGAAAGGACAAAATATGAAATTAATTCATAGTAATTATATCTTTATTATATATTTAGATAAGTAATTATATAAATATTATATCGATAAATTTTGTATTATAATTTAAAATATATAAATTATTACTTTTCTTTAGTCGACATTATTGTCAATAAAATAGTAAATAAAGATGGGTTACTCAAGCTCAAATGCGCTCCGATATCCAGATTGCCAGCCGCGAGCCAACCTTGACCACCGCCGTTATAGATTCATAGCCAGGCGCTTGTTCAGCGCCTTGTTCGAGACCTGTTTCCCGATGCTCTAACTCCTCATCGCGGATGCGAGAGATAGTTGCCTTTAACTCCCCTTCTCCATCGCCCAGGGCGTCCATCTGATGCCTGTAATGCTCCTCGATGACGTCCTCGACCGCAACAGTACAAGCCATTGCCGCCTTTTCGCCCAAGAGCGCCGTACCGGCACCCAAAGCAAAGCCCGCAATATGCCAGAGCGGCAGCAGGGCCGTCGGGCGCACGCGACGATCCCTAAGAATACTTATAAAGATATCCAGGTGGCGCTTCTCTTGCTCCGCCATATGGCGGATTGTGGCCCCGCTTGCGCTGTTGCCAAGAACAGCGAGTTGGCCGGCATAGATACGTGTGGCGCCGTATTCACCAGCATGATCGACACGCACGGCACGTTCCAGATGTTCCCTATCGCTGGGATCTCCGGGCAGCTTCATGCGACGCCCCTTCATCGCGGACCGCGCCTTATAGCAACCATGACGGCAGCGGCAGCTGCTGCAAGAGGGGCGGAAATCAAGGCGTTCCAACTTGCCATGGACAGACCGAGGAACGTCCAATCGATAGCATCACAGCTTTTGGGTGGTGGTGAGAGCAATGCGGCCTTTAGGTCCTGCACACTTATGTTTTGAATCAATTCGCCACCGCAGACAGCCGATTTCCACCAATGCTGTTCGATGCCAACATGATAGAGCGCCACACCGCCGCCGGCGAGAAAGGCGAGGCCGGATATACCGATCAGCCAGGGCACAACACCAGCATTACCACCGCGCGCCAGAAATAAGCTAGCACCCGATAACAAGATGGCCGCGCCATAGGGAAGCCTCTGATAGAGGCATAAAACGCAAGGTTCCAGGCCGAGGCCATACTGGGAAGTGTAGGCCGTCGCCAAGGCCGTCACCGAAATAGCCATGATGACGATTGGCGCCCAAAGGGAGAGGGCGGCTCCGAAAATGTGGCTGGTAGTCGGGGCGATTTGGTACATAGGATTCATATAGGCCATGAAATAACCATCGCCAAGCCGCCACGACAAAATTCCGAACACCGCATGCGTAATTACCTATGGTTGCCGCTTCGTAATTTTTCGAGTGACAGCGCCATGAACAGGGCGAGAATGCAGGAAGAAACCAAAGGGAGGGACTCTAATGTCACGTCTTGATAGCTGTTATAGCATCGCCGACCTGCGCAGGGAGGCGAAAAGTCGCCTGCCGAAAGGCGTCTTCGAGTTCCTGGACCGCGGCACGGAAGAAGAGATCGCGCTGACCGAAAACCGAGAGGCTTTCCAACGCTTAAAACTACGCACACGCTTTCTGCGCGACCTGTCGAAGCGCGACATGGGCACCCAACTGTTCGGCAAGCGTAGCAACCTGCCAATGGCAATTGGCCCAACGGGGATAGCCGGACTGTGCTGGTACCAGGGCGAGCTGCTGCTAGCCAAGGCCGCAGCAAAAGTAGGCATCCCCTTTGCCATGGCCACGGCATCGTTGACCGATATCGATACGGTTGCCCGCGAAGCCGGCGGAAGGCTCTGGTATCAGCTCTATATGTGGCAGGAGACGGAACTGTCCTACCAAATGATCGGGCGCGCTAAAGACCTGGGCTTTGAGGCCTTGGTGGTGACCATAGACCACGCGCTGGGTCGCCTACGCGAGCATAATGACAAAAATGGATTTGCCTTTCCGTTCAGCCCCAACCTTCGTGCATTTACCGATATGGCCCTGCATCCGCGCTGGCTAGCCGGCGTGATGGGACGGTATGCAATGAGTGGGAAAATGCCCCGTCAGGCAAATTATCCGAAACAGTTTCAGCGCATGTTTGCGAGCAAAAATGCTAAAATTCCAACACGGCACATTGGCATGACCTGGGACGACATTTCTCGATTGCGAGATTTCTGGCCTGGCAAGCTGATCGTCAAAAGCATTCTCGGCGCCGAAGATGCCAAAATGGCCGTAGAACGTGGGGCCGATGCGGTTGTCGTCTCCAATCACGGTGGTCGGGCCATGGACAGCGCCATCCCCTCCATCGACGTTCTGCCAGAAGTAGCCGCCGCCGTTGGCGACCGCGTTTCGGTATTATTTGATAGCGGCATCCGTCGCGGCAGCGACATCGCCAAAGCTATCGCACTCGGCGCAGATTCTTGCCTAGTCGGGCGTGCAACGCTCTATGGTGTCGGCGCCGGCGGGCAGGAGGGCGCCGAAAAGGCGCTGAACATGCTCGGTAATGAGTTCGAGAAGACCATGGGCTACATCGGCTGCCGCACGGTAGCAGAGCTCGACCGCACGATCTTCGCCTCGCGCCTGGACCCGGACCGCATTGTGGCCGACGGCCTCGGCCGTGCGCCGGCGGGTATGGCCGACACGGCCCAGTAAGCCTCGAACCAGCAAGAAAGCCCGGGGTTTACTATCGCCGGGCTTTCATTTGTTCTAAGGCCCCCATGAGAATCACCGAGGTCCATACCCAACCGATGTCGGTCAAGGTACCCAGTGGCTGGACCTCGCACGAAAGTATCCCCAACAGCCAATTGATCCTCGTCGAGGTTCAATCCGATGACGGCCTCGTCAGCTTTGGCGAAATCGCTGGCGGCCCGCAGAAGCATCCCTATAATGATTTCCGCTATACTGCTACGGGGCGGTGTCGGTTGCTGACACGATAAGCGCCGCTCCAGGGACGCGATGGCTTCGGCTGTCGCGTCTTTTTTTATGCCATCATTTTATGTTTGACCGTGGGATACAGTGGAATGTTCGCCGGTAGCCAATGGTGGACTAAATCACCATCAGTCATCTCCCCGCTCTGGCCCGGATGACAGCCTCGAGAGTGTAGGCTATGAATGCGCGCATGACCGAACAACTCCGTATCTCTCTTGCCCAGATCAATCCGACCGTAGGCGATATCGCCGGCAATACGGTGCTGATCCGCGATGCCCGGCGGCACGCGGCCTTGAGTGGCGCCGACCTGGTGTTGCTAAGTGAGCTCGTGATCACCGGCTACCCGCCCGAAGACTTGGTGCTAAAAGCGGCGTTTCAGGACCACGTCGAGCGGGAAATGGTGATCCTTGCCAAAGAAACTGCCGATGGTGGTCCCGGTGTGCTAGTCGGGGCGCCCTGGCGGGTCGATAATAAGCTGTTTAACGCCGTGTTACTGCTCGACGGCGGTGAAATTGCTGCCGTGCGCCTCAAACATGAACTCCCAAACTACGGCGTATTCGATGAAAAGCGAGTTTTTGCCGCCGGTCCCTGCCCCGGCCCCATAGCATTCCGAGGAGTGCGCCTGGGTGTCATGATCTGCGAAGATATGTGGTTCCAGGATGTAGCGGAAACCCTTCAGGAATCCGGCGCCGAAATTCTGTTGGTACCTAATGGCTCCCCGTTTGAGTGGGAGAAACGAGACGAGCGGCTTAATCATGCGATTGCCCGGGTAGTCGAAACCGGCCTGCCCCTTATCTACGTCAACCAAGTCGGCGGGCAGGACGAACTGGTCTTCGACGGCGGTTCTTTTGTCCTCGGCGCGGACCGCTCCCTGCTTCTACAATTTCCATCATGGCGGCCAGCCCAGACAACAACTACCTGGAACAGGGGCAGCGATGGCGTCTGGGTTTGCGAACCAGGCGAAATCGCGAGCATAGAACCGCCAATGGAAGCCATTTATCGGGCGATGGTGCTAGGCCTACACGATTACGTCGAGAAAAATGGCTTTCCCGGTGTAGTCCTCGGTCTGTCCGGAGGCATCGATAGCGCCATCAGCGCCGCTATCGCCGTCGATGCGCTGGGGGCAGATAAGGTGCGTTGCGTCATGATGCCTTCTCCCTATACATCAACGGAAAGCCTGGAGGACGCCACGGAAATTGCGCACCTGCTCGGCACCACAATCGACACTATTGCCATTGGCCCAGCCATGCAGGCCTTTGACGACATGTTGTCGGCGGCATTCGCCGGTGCGGCGCAGGACACTACGGAAGAAAACATTCAGGCGCGTTCTCGGGCCGTGATCCTGATGGCGATGTCCAACAAGCTCGGCACCATGCTGCTGACGACCGGCAATAAATCGGAAATGTCGGTCGGCTATGCGACCCTTTACGGCGATATGTGCGGCGGATATTCAGTACTGAAGGATGTTTATAAAACGATGGTCTTTGCTCTTTGTAACTGGCGTAACCAGGCCACGGTGACGGACATGTTCGGCCCCGATGGCCCCGTGATGCCGGGGCGCGTCATCACCAAACCACCATCAGCTGAACTGCGGCTTGACCAGAAGGACCAAGACAGCCTGCCGCCCTATGACGTTCTTGACGACATCCTGCACTGCCTTATCGAAGAAGAACTCTCGCTGGAAAACACCGTCGCCAAGGGACATGATCAGAAATTGGTGCGCCGTATCTGGGGCATGTTAGACCGCGCCGAATATAAACGCCGCCAAGCGCCTCCAGGTGTGAAGATCACTGACCGCGCCTTTGGCCGTGATCGCCGGTATCCCATCACCAACGGCTTTACCCGGCTAGTTTAGTGATTTTGAATCTTTACAGCACACTGACCAGAACCGCGGACGCATTTTCCCCAATCGACCCCGCACATGTCCGCATGTACGTCTGCGGGCCAACCGTCTACGGCTTCGCCCACATCGGCAATGCCCGCCCAGTAGTCGTCTTTGATGTGCTTTACCGGTTACTCAAACAGTTCTATCCGCGTGTTACCTATGTCCGCAACATCACCGATGTCGACGATAAGATCAACGCACGGGCCACTGAAACGGGAAGGTCCATTCGCGACATCACCGAGGAAACGGTAACCGTCTTCCGTGATGACATGGCGGCACTCGGCGCGCTCCCTCCCGACGTCGAACCGCGCGCAACCGAACACATCGCCCAAATGATCGCCATGATTAAAAAGCTTATTGCCGAGAACCACGCCTATGCCGCCAACGGTCACGTATTGTTCGATGTACCTTCATGGAAAGCCTACGGCGAACTGTCCGGGCGCAACCGAGACGACATGATTGCCGGGGCCCGGGTCGAGGTCGCCACCTACAAGCGCGATCCCGCCGATTTCGTTTTATGGAAGCCATCCCCAGCCGACCTACCGGGGTGGGAAAGCCCTTGGGGCCGCGGACGCCCGGGGTGGCATATTGAATGTTCGGCGATGAGTAAGGCACATCTAGGCGAGACCTTTGATATACATGGCGGCGGTATCGACTTGGTGTTTCCCCACCACGAAAATGAGATCGCACAGAGCCGCTGCGCCAATCACACCGATGTCATGGCCCACATTTGGATGCACAATGGATACCTGATGGTCGAAGGCGAGAAGATGTCCAAATCTCTGGGAAATTTCATAACCGTCCATGACCTCCTTAAGGAATGGCCTGGAGAGACGATCCGTCTTGTTTTATTGCAGACCCACTACCGAGCTCCGCTCGACTTCACCCTTCAGAAGCTCGCTGAAGCCAAGGGGGCCCTTGACCGCTTTTACGCAGCCCTGCGCAAAACACCAGAAGTTCTCGCCACGGCTGCTGATCCCCCGGCAAGCGTTATTGAAGCTCTGTCCGACGATCTCAATACGGCGGCGGCGCTGAGTTACATCCACGATACGGCAACGCAACTCAATAAAGCTGAAGCAGCCGATGACATTGCCCAGCTCAAGGGCCAATTGCTCGCCTGCGGACGCATTTTAGGCCTATTGGATCACGATCCCGAAGACTGGTTCCGGTGGAAACCGCCCGCAACCCATGGGCCGGCCGAAGCCGCCATCGAAGCGATGATCGCCGAGCGCCTAACCGCCCGCAAGAATCGGGACTTTGCCACCTCCGATCGCATTCGCGAGAGCCTCGCATCGCAAGGGGTGATACTCGAAGATGGCCCTGGCAGCACCGTCTGGCGGCGAGGTTAGCGTGTGGAAATACGGTTATCTTCCAAAGCCAGACCATCTACCGAGAAGAGACACTTGGACCCCTTACCCCGCTGATCCGTTTCAAGACCGAAGATGAAGAGGCCGGCATCTATACCGGGAAAATTTCTACCACAATTGTACCCTTTGGCAGCGTCAAGAGATCAGGCATGGGCTGCAAGGGTTCAAAATTCGTTAAGGAAGACTATCTAGAGATCGAGTACCTCGCCCTGGGCGACCTCAAAACGTAATGAGGCCGTTTGACCAGTGCACAACGAGTGGCATCGTCGGAGAAGCATTCATTGTCAGACTATGACTACGATTTAGTGACTATCGGCGCCGGCTCTGGCGGGGTTCGCGCTTCGCGCATTGCCGCCAATCACGGTGCAAAGGTCGCCTGTTTCGAGGAACGTTACCTTGGCGGCACCTGTGTCAATGTCGGCTGCGTGCCGAAAAAGCTGCTCGTCTATGCCTCCCACTATGGCGAGGACTTTGGCGACGCAGCCGGATTCGGATGGAACACCGGCCATCCGGAATTTTCTTGGAAAAAGCTAATCACCAACAAAAATTCTGAAATTACCCGCCTCAACGGCATATATCGCCGGCTTCTAGATGGCGCTGGGGTCGAGATCATTGAGAAGCGGGCAACCCTGAAAGATAGCCATACGGTCACCGCCGGCGGCGTCGAAATCACCGCAGCAAATATCCTTATTGGCACGGGCGGCTGGCCAACAGTGCCTGAAATTCCAGGTGGTGAATTGGCCATCACGTCGAATGAGGCATTCTTTCTTGAAAATCTGCCAAAGCGCATTGTCATTATTGGCGGCGGCTACATTGCAGTCGAATTCGCCGGGATCTTCCATGGCCTCGGTACGCAGGTAACGCAACTTTACCGCGGCCCCATGTTTCTGCGCGGATTTGATGATGACATCCGTGCGTTCATTGCCACAGAAATGCGCCGCAAAGGGATCAACCTACGCCTAGAATGCAACGCCACACAGATCACGAAGGAGGGTGATACCTATGCAGTTACCTTAACCAGCGGGGATATCTTGGAAGCCGATTGCATCATGTTCGCTACCGGGCGCATGCCCAACAGCGAAAATTTAGGACTGGAGAATGCCGGGGTTACATTAACTAAGAATGGCGCCATTATGGTCGATGGTGAGTACCGCACAAATGTGCCCCACATCTTTGCCATTGGTGACGTCACCGACCGCATCAACTTAACACCAGTCGCCATTGCGGAAGGTCATGCCGTCGCCGATTTGTTATTTGCACCTTCCGGTAGAAAGGTCGATTACGACGGCGTAGCGACAGCCGTCTTCTCCCAGCCCCCCATGGGCACGGTCGGCCTCACCGAACAGGAAGCACGAAAGCAGCACGGTGGCATTGACGTCTACATCTCAGATTTTCGCGCCATGAAACACACCCTGTCGGGCAGCTCCGAGCGAACAATGATCAAGATGATAGTCGATCGTCAATCCGACCGGGTTCTCGGCGTCCATATCGTGGGACCGGAAGCAGGCGAAATTATTCAAGGAGTTGCTGTCGCCCTGAAATGCGGTGCCACAAAGGCACAGTTTGACGCCACCATCGCCATTCATCCGACGACTGCTGAGGAACTGGTCCTGCTGCGGGAAAAGAAGCCCGACCCGATTTCACCTTAGGGCGATGCCACCGCGGACTAACCGTTCGGTTGCACCCGGCCTTCCTTCAGCATCTCGGCGACCAAGAAAGCCAGTTCAAGAGCCTGCTCGGCGTTCAACCGCGGATCGCAATGGGTGTGATAGCGAGAGCTGAGATTAGCCTCGGTGATCGCCTTCGCTCCGCCAACACATTCCGTTACATCCTGGCCTGTCATCTCAAAGTGCACGCCACCGGGCCATGTCCCCTCGGCCCGATGCACCTCGAAGAACCCACGCACCTCGGCAAGAATATTGTCGAAGGGCCGCGTCTTATAACCATTGGCGCTCTGGATCGTATTACCATGCATGGGATCGCATACCCAGGCGACCTTCCGGCCTTCGCGGGTGATGGCGCGGATCAACGGAGGCAGATTCTTTTCCCAGTTGTCCGCACCCATCCGGACAATAACGGTTAGACGTCCTGCCTCGTTTTCCGGGTTCAGGGCGTCTATGAGCCTCAGCAGTTCATCCGGCGACTGGCTGGGGCCGGCCTTGCAACCAATAGGGTTACCAATGCCCCGCAAAAACTCAATATGGGCCCCGTCGACCTGCCGGGTACGGTCGCCAGCCCAGAGGAAATGGGCAGAGGTATCGTACCAATCGCCGCTGGTGCTATCGACGCGGGTCATTGCCTGCTCATAAGGCAGCAACAGCGCCTCGTGAGCCGTGAAGAAGTCTGTTTCACGAATTTGCGGCGTCGTTCCCGACTTTAAGCCACAGGCCGCCATAAAACTCAGCGCTTCATCAAGACGGTTGGCGAGATCCTGGTAGCGCTCCCCCTGCGGACTGCCCTGGACAAAGCTTAGGTTCCACTGGTGCACCTGGTTCAGATCCGCATAACCACCCTGCGCAAAGGCCCGGATAAGGTTAAGGGTTGATGCCGACTGGTTGTAAGCCTGAACAAGACGCTCCGGATCGGCCATCCGGGCCTCGGGCGTGAACTCCATGGCGTTGACCATATCGCCACGATAGCTGGGCAAGGTGACAT
>CAUZNJ010000060.1:0-9334 GCA_963580965.1 Alphaproteobacteria bacterium
CTCAATCGCCTTCCAAATCCGTTCGGCGGTCGTCGGCATCTCCAAATGGGTGATGCCTAGAGGATGTAGGGCATCGTTGATCGCGTTCATGACCGCTGCCAGTGCGCCGACGGTTCCGGACTCGCCGACACCTTTTGAGCCGATTGGGTTGGTCTTGGTAGGAACGGGCCGGTCCTCAATTTCAAAATTGCAAAAATTATCGGCGCGCGGCATGCAGTAATCCATGAATGAACCGGTCAGAAGCTGACCGCTGTCTTCGTCATAGACCATATATTCAAGGAACGCCTGTCCGGCTCCTTGAACAATACCGCCGTGGACCTGCCCTTTGACCAATAAGGGATTAAGCTCGACGCCGCAATCGTCAACGGCGGTATAGCGATCGATCTTCATTTCGCCAGTCTCTGGTGTAATTTCCACTTCGACGACGTGGCAGCCGTTGGGAAAGTTGGCCTTTTCAGGTACGAAGGTGGCGATTTCGTATAAGCCCGGCTCCATTCCCTTGGGCAGCTTGGTGGGGTCAAACGCGGCGCGTGCGACGTCTTTGAGGTTCATAGATTTGTCGGTGCCGGCAACGGTGAAGTTGCCATCTTCAAAAGCAATATCCTCGGCGGCAGTTTCCATCATGTGAGCCGCTAGCTGCTTGGCTTTTTTGATAACTTTGTCAGCGGCCATCAACACGGCCGAACCACCCAATGTTGCCGATCGTGACCCACCTGTACCGGTGCCAAATGACAAACGCTCAGTATCCCCTTCGAGCACTCGGATATCCTCAGGTTCAATTCCGAGTTGGCCACAAAGGATCTGTTTGTAAACCGTCTCATGACCCTGGCCGTGATTGGTGGAGCCGGCGAGAATGGTCACCGTGCCGCTGGCATTAAAGCGAACTTCAACTGTTTCGCCAGTTTGAGGCGCCGAAGCAACTTCGATGGTGGTCGAAAGGCCGACGCCGCGTAGCTTACCGTCGGCCTTGGATTTTGCCTTGCGGTCCGCAAGGCCTTTGTAGTCGGAATGATCAAGCGCCATGTCGAAGAGGGCGGCGAACTCGCCGCAGTCATAGGTGAAGGTCAGTGCCGTCTTGTAAGGCATGGCCTCGGGTGGAATGAAGTTTCGCCGCCGCAGCTCGGCCGGGTCTATTCCCATGCCCCGGGCGGCGATATCCATCATCCGTTCGATAACGTATGCCGCCTCTGGCCTGCCAGCGCCGCGATAGGCGGATAGCGGTGATGTGTTAGTGAATACGCCCGAAACTGCAACGTGGGCCGCCGGCATATTATACGGGCCGGCAAGGGTGCCGATGTTGCCAGTTGGAGGCCCCATGCCGCGGAAGGCCATGTATGCGCCAAGGTTGGCGGTCGTTTTTACGCGCAGTGCTGTCATTCTTCCGTCAGCATCGAAACCCAATTCAGCCTCGGTGACGTTGTCGCGTGCATGATCATCGGCCATCAGCCCCTCACTGCGATCACAGCGCCATTTGACTGGCCTGCCGACCCGTTTAGAGGCCCAGGCGACCAGCGGTATTTCTGGATAAAGAGCCCCTTTCATACCAAACGAGCCGCCCATGTCTCCGGTAATGATGCGCACTTTATTCTCGGGGACTTTAAAGAAGTTGCGTGCCAAATTTGCCCGAATTGCATAGGGGCGCTGGATTCCTGCGTGGATTGTGTAGATGTTTTCGCCGGGGTCAAAAAACCCCAAGGCGCCGCGAGGTTCCATGGTATTGGCGTGGATCCGGCTGATGATGAACTTCTGTTTGAAAACATTGGCCGACTTGGCGAGGCCCGCTTCGGCTGCTTCGGCATTGCCGGCTTGATAGTAAAATGATTCGTTGTCCGTGCAGCTTGGCCAGATTGCATCTGATTCTCGGGCTTTGACGCCTACCACGTTGATCGGTAACGTTTCATATTCAACGTCTACCAAGTCTGCGGCGTCTTTGGCGGCATTGACTGTATCTGCGATCACCATAGCGATTATTTGGCCGACGTGGCGTACCCGGTCGCTGGTAATAGCGGGCCGTGGCGGGCGGTACATATCGGAACCATCGCGTCGCTTGTGGACGTTGGGGCCTGCAACGAAGCCGAGGCCGTCGGCCTCACAATCAGAACCCGTCAGTACTGTCATCACACCAGGGGCGGCAAGCGCGGCGGTCGAATTGATGCTCTTGATGGTCGCGTGAGCATGCGTCGAGCGGACCATGACCGCATGGACCTGGAAGGGCATATTGAAATCGTCGACGTACTGGCCACGCCCCTTTAGGAGGCGGGGGTCTTCCGTGCGGGGCACTGACTGGCCAACTGCGTACTTGAGCATGCGATGATGTCCTCCCATTGATGGCTGCGTGAGCCTTGACATGGTCTGAAGCCGACGCCTCATTGTACTAACCTAAGGCACTGGAACGCTCCCGTTAAGGGCGAAATGATACTCGAGTAGCAACGAGTGGCGCTTTGACGCCGGTTCCCCCTTGGATACAAGGTCTGTGTGGCTTACATGAAAGGCTTGCGGGGAGAACCTTTCCGCTGAACCCTTGAGGATATGAGGCAATGAACCTGCGCAACGGTCGAGAATTTCTTGCCATACCTGGGCCGACCAATGTGCCTGATGCGGTGCTGCAGGCTATGCACCGGCCCGCCGTTGACATTTATTCTGGTGAAATGGTCGATATTACCGATAGCTGTCAGGCTGATATAGGCAAGATATTTGGCACAGAAGGTCGAATTTATCTCTATGCGGCTAATGGACACGGAGCTTGGGAAGCAGCGCTGACCAATGTGCTATCTCGTGGCGAAACGGTGCTCGTGCTATCTAGCGGCCGCTTTGCGACTGGTTGGGGCGAAGTTGCCGCTGTGCTCGGGTGCCATGTGAAAACTCTCAGTGGCAACTGGCGTACGCCAGTCGACCCGGTGGCCGTAGAAGATTATCTGCGAAAGGACGTCGCCGGGCGCATCAAGGCCGTGTTGGTAGTGCAGGTTGATACTGCTTCAGGTGTCGTTAACGATATCCCTGCCATCCGCAAGGCGATGGATGCGGCTGGGCACAATGCGTTATTGATGGTCGATGCTATCGCATCACTTGCCACGATGGCGTTCGAGATGGACGCTTGGGGAGTTGATGTTGCTATCTCTGGTTCACAGAAGGGCTTGATGACGCCGCCAGGGCTAAGCTTCGTCGCGTCCGGCAAACGTGGAGCAAAAGTGCACGCCAAGGCAAACCTGCGCACCTACTACTGGGATTGGACGGAGCGGGACGGGGCGCTCTATTACAAGAAATTCTGTGGAACGACGCCCGTTCATCTAATGTTTGGGCTGCGTAAGGCATTAGATTTGCTTCTTGAAGAAGGGTTGGAGAACGTCGTCGAGCGCCATGTTGTTCTGGCTGATGCAGTGCGCCGCGCTGTCGGTGTTTGGTCAGAGAGCCAGGCCATTAGCTTCAACATCGTTAAGCCGTCAGCGCGGGCCAACTCGGTCACTACAGTGCTATTGGCGGATGAGTATGACCCCAAGGCCATTCAGGAATTCTGCCGTACCCGGCTGGGTGTCATTCTCGGCGGCGGGCTTGGCGAGCTATCAGGCAAGGCTTTCCGCATTGCCCATATGGGTCATCTCAATGCGCCGATGGTCCTCGGCACCCTTGGTGCTGTAGAATCAGCTTTACAGGCATTGGCTATTCCCCACGGAAGTGGCGGAATCCAGGCCGCTACCGACTGGATCGGGAAGTGCCTAGCGGTTTAATTGCCGGGTAATCGCTTTATTTAGCACAATTCTTTCAACGTAGCTCCGCTACTTGCCGCGAATTACGAATTCTGACGCTATGTTCTGATCATCCCCGCCACTCAGGGCCTGCTCATAGACAGCCACACGGGTCCAAATGGCTTTGGTTACTTCCGTAACAAGTATTTTGCGACCTAATTGCCCCCCAGCTTTACTATGGGCGTAACCCTATGGGCGTAACCCTATCGAAAAATTGTGAGATTGAGGTTGGGGATATTTAAGCCATAGCTGTTCTGGTGTGCTGTAGTTTTGGTAGTGCACAACGGAAAAAAGGCCCGGCAAATGCCGGGCCTTTATCTAGATGTTTGAGTGCCTACTTATTTTGCGACGAGACCAGCTGATGGGGGTCGCTTTATGTAGTCCCAGATGCTTGGTAGGTCACCGACCGGGACCTCAATGAGGACCGGGCCACGTGCATTGAAGGCCTCGCGGATAGCCTTGCGTAGCTCATCAGCCGTTCTAGCCTTGATACCCAGCATGCCGAAAGCCTTGGCCAGTTGAACAAAATCCGGATTTTCCAGCTCGACGCCAATGTTGCGGCCGCCGAAGGCATCGTTCTGGATGCGCTTGACGTTGCCGAAGAAAGCATCGGCAAAGACGATGCAGACTACGTTGATGCCGTGCTTAACAGCTGTCGACATCTCTTGAACGTTGAACATGAAGCCGCCGTCGCCAGAAACGCAGATCACCTTCTTGTCCGGGTTGCCGACCTGGGCACCGAGTGCCATGGCATACCCGGCCCCGAGAGTTCCTTGATAGCCGGTCATGACCAGCGTGCGTGGCTGATAGAAGGGCATGCCGTATTGGCAGAATGTCCCCATCTGGGTGACATCAGATACAATGATGCCGTCCTCCGGGAGTTCCTCGCGGATGACCTGAGCAAAATCCCGCTGTTGGGTCATTTGACCTAACGTTGCCGCGGCCTGATTTTTGGCCTTAGTAAGCTCGTCCTTGCGCGACGGGCGCGAAATATTGTGCTTTTCCACGGCCTCGGCCAGCTTCGCTAAGGCCGTTTTGGCACGAGCGATGATGGTGATGTCGTGGGGCTTGGGCAGTGCTGCCTGCGCCGGGTCGATATCAACCCGCACAGTTTTTACTATGTCTCCGCGTCCCCAAGCCATGGCGGGATGCAGCCATTTGGTGCCGATGACGAGGGCAGCATCCACATCCGACCACAGCTCTTGGCCGGAGACCATGCCGTGTGACAGGTGGTGGCGGTCACTCATGGCTCCTCTGCCCGTGCGGCTGGCGATGACCGGGGCTTCGAGCAATTCGGCAAGTTGCAGGAGTTCCGCCTCAGCGCCAAAGATGCCGCCACCTACAAAAATCATTGGGTTCTTAGCTTGGCCAAGAAGCTTTGCCGCGGATGCGAGATCGTCATCGTCAATCTCCGGCTCTGGATATGAGATGACCGCATCGAGTAGCTCGACATCCATCTGGCGGCCCATTTGGTCGGGTGCCATTTCGAACACAACGGGTTGGGTGCGCTCGCTCAGCATTTGCTTGAATGCTTCGCCCAGAACAGCCGGAACGTCAGCTGGGGCTTCGGCGCGGTCGGCCCATTTTACAACGCCGCGCATAGACATAAGCTGATCACGAATTTCGTGGGTCATGCCCATGCCAACGCCGATCTGGTACGAAGGGATCTGTCCTGTCAGTCCGAGTACTGGGGCATTGAGGCTTACTGCCGTCGAAAGAGCAGCACCAGTATTGAGGATACCGGGGCCCGGCACCACCATGAATGTACCGACTTTGCCGGTCGATGCAGCGTAGCCGGTTGCCATATAGGCGGCACCCTGCTCGTGGCGGGTATGGACGGTCCTAACTTGATTTCGTGCTTCGTAGAGCGCATCAAAAGTATGATCAAGCTGAATACCGGGCAGGCCGAAAACCGTATCGATTTCATGCCGAATCAGTGTTTTGACGATGGCCTGACCACCGCTCATCTTTTCCATTTGGAACGTCTCCCAACCATTGTGTGAAGAAAAGTAGGTCTCTTTGGGTGCCTATTGGTTCATACACGGTACTCTGTAATTGGCCCCTGTTCTACAAGGCGGTTGAGCTTATTGTCGAGGATCACTGTGCCGCCTAGGCTTGTTGCATCAGAAATTAAGGGAGCAGTCACGTAATGACTTACGGACATAAGGAAGTTGGGCCAAGTCGTTACCGCGAAGACATTGGGCGATATTACGAGGATTTTATTATCGGTGACATTTACGAGCACCGTCCGGGGCGAACAATTTCTGACGTCGATAACACGTGGTTTACATTATTGACCATGAACACGCACCCTCTGCACTTCGACGAGGCCTATGCGGCCAAAAGTGAGTTTGGTAGAACGCTGGTTAATTCCGCCTTCACTTTGGCCGTAGTCGCTGGCATGAGTGTCAGCGATACAAGTCAGAAAACTATCGCCAACCTTGGTTGGACAGACATCAAACTGACTGCGCCGGTCTTTGCTGGAGATACTATTTACGCCGAGAGCACGGTTCTAGAAAAGCGAGAATCCAAATCCCGCCCTACGGCGGGCATTATCACCATCGAGACGCGGGGAGTGAAGGATGATGGCACGCAGTTTATGAGTTACACCCGCACGTTCCTTATTCCCAAGCGAGGCCACGCGGTTGACGACTAAAGAAACGCCGTAAATATAAATGAACATGAGGGCGTGCCATGTCAGACGGCAAGGGGGTTTAGTTTCTGACTGCCTCTGTGCGTTACGCAGATGAGTCACAGCCACACAATCCGGGGCCTGCATAGGGCCATTAATCAGGGTCGTTACACAGAAGATTTTTTTTGCGCAGTCTTGGTCTAGGTGATACGCGTTTCGCCGCGCTGCAGAATGAAAGACGTGGTTTAGAAATTTTAAATATGCGCTAGATTGCGGAAATTTTAGTCAAGGGGCGACCGACTGCTGATGGCCTGTTTGCCTGGATTGGTGATATTAGACGTCCAAACAATGGCGGCGGCGTAGCGAGCGAACCGTCCAATGCGAAGGAATTTATCGCAATGTCCAACATCCATGTAGCATTCCTAGATATGTTCCACTCCAGCATTTACGCGGCCATTAAGGAACGGTTGCCGGCTGGATGGACGGCTTCCTATACGGAAAGCCTCGATCCCAAACATCAGGCTGCGGCGCTTGCCAATGCGGTGGTTGCATTTCCGGTGGCGGCACATATGCCAGCAGCCCTGCTGACCGAAGCACCGAAGTTGCGCTTTATCCAAAAAATTGGTGCTGGCGTTGACCGCATTGATTTGGATGTCTGTAAGGTGCGCGGCATTGCGCTGGCTAATCTTGGTGGTGGCAACGCAATTCCGGTAGCCGAACATACCCTAGGGCTGATGCTTGCCGTTTATCGACGGGTGCCGCAGATCGACCGGCGCACGCGGGCTGGGGAGTGGGCGAAGGAAGAGGCGCGCGGCACCACCCATCATATGCATGGCAAGACGATTGGCATTCTTGGCTTCGGCGCTATTGGGAAAACATTGGCAAAGCTGTTAGCCGGTTTTGGGGTGACCATTGTTTATTACGACCCCATAGGTGCGACACCAGAGGTTGAAAAGGAGCTTGGCGTACGCCGGGTATCGCTGGAAGAACTCTTAAAGATCAGTGATATCGTTTCTCTGCATTTGCCGCTGATGACGGCAACGCGCGGTATTTTGGATGAGGTCCGCCTGCGCTCCATGAAGAAGGGTTCCGTGCTGATCAACTGTGCTCGTGGCGGTCTAGTTGACGAAGTGGCGCTGGCTAAGGTTTTGAAAGACGGTCACTTGTTCGGTGCTGGGGTCGATGCATTTGAGAACGAACCGCCTGTGGGCTCACCGCTGCTTGAGCTCGATGAAGTGGTAATTAGTTCACACCTTGCCGGCGCCACTCTCGATAACTTTGCGCTGGTTGTCGAGAAGGCCTACGCCAATGCTGAGCGCTACCTCAGCGGCAGGGGACTACCAGACAGCGACTCAATTTTTCTGCCGCCGAAGTAAGTGTTGCTTAGTCTAGCCCCGAGCTGGCTTTAAGACGGCAAGATTCAGCACAAAGATGCAGCACAGGTATTATTAGACAGGGGATGGCCATCTCGACGCGGCGTCTTAACCCGTCTACACATGGGTCTAAATTAAACGATGGGAGATACATCCGTGATCACCGAACTGCCCGCCAATGCCTTTAAGCAGCGCCTCAAGACAGGCGAGAAACAGATTGGCATCTGGATTACCTTGGCAACCCCGACATCCGCTGAAGTATGTGGCCCGGCAGGATTCGATTGGATGCTCATCGATATGGAGCATAGCCCTAGCGAGCTTACGGACGTCGTCAACAGTATGCGGGCGGCGACGGGTGGCACCGCCGAACCCATTGTTCGGATACCTTGGAACGACCCGGTGATGGTGAAGCGCGTTCTTGATGCCGGCGCCCGCACTATCCTATTTCCCTACGTCCAGAACGCAGCCGAGGCGACCCGTGCCGTACAGTCGACGCGCTATCCGCCTGACGGCTTCCGTGGTACGGGCGGTATAACGCGGGCAACCCTATATGGCCGAGTGCCCAACTACTTTCACAGAGCTCACGAAGAGATTTGCGTCATCATCCAGGTCGAATCACCAGACGCTATCAAGGCTATACCTGAAATATGCAAAGTTGATGGCCTGGATGCTATTTTCATTGGCCCCAACGATCTCGCTGCCAACAGCGGGTATCTTGGGCAGATGTATCACGAGGACGTACAAGCCATGTGCATTGACGCACTAAAGGCCATTAAAGTGGGTGGCAAGAGTGCTGGTATCCTAACATTCAATGCCGACTTAGCGAAGAAGCAGTTCGACATGGGTTTCGACTTTATCGCAGTTGGTGGCGATGCGACCATCCTCGCTCGCGGTGTTGATGAGCTGGCGAAGACGTTCAAGGGGGATTGAGGCGAACGAACGCCGCACGTGCTAGCCGCTATGTTGCCCTGTCCCTGTGATGGGGAATTCAGCGTCGTCAAAGGTATTTGAAGCCGATGGTGGCGAAATAAGCTGTGCCAACAATGCCCAATAGCGACTAGCGTCCTGTATTGCCGAAAAATTTCGTAAGCCGTCATTAAAATAAGCACTATTTGTGCGGCCGTATATGCGTTGTGTGCCTTCCTCAGAGAAAGGACAGGAGCACCATTAATGGTCATTGCGGACGCGGCTAATATTCAGGTTAGGATTTGTCGCTACTGAGCCGGTTGAGCTGTTTCTGCATAGCTTCTAGCTGACCGCGCAACTCATCGAGCTGATTACCGGAGGCCTTATCCGTTGCCGGAGGTTCCGCCGCCGGGGTTTTGGTTTTCCGGCTTCCGTTTTCGCCCCCCGAACTGAACGGTAAGAACGCCTTCATGGCTTGTTCGAACATTACTGCGTTCTGCTTGCTCATCTCCTCGAATTGCTGCAGCGGGAACAGCCCGCCAAGGGTCTCTTGGATGTAGCAGCGCATCTTTTCCTGATTATGGGTAAAGGACCGCATGGAATGGTCGAGGTAACCGGGAATCAGGGATTGCAGGCTATCGCCGTAGAAACGGATGAGTTGGCGAAGGAAGCTGATGGGC
>CAUZNJ010000061.1:0-9317 GCA_963580965.1 Alphaproteobacteria bacterium
CGGTTTACAGCTTTTTTGACCCAGGCATGTCGCGCCGAAGCCTGGGCTCGACGATGATCCTGTGGTTAATTCGACGCTCTCGCGAACTCGGATTGCCCCACGCCTATCTTGGTTTCTGGATCGCCCAATCAGCCAAGATGTCCTACAAAGCTGCTTACCGCCCGTCGGAAATTTACGTTAATGGAGTATGGAAGCAGTTGGAAGTGACAGAGCCCTCAGAGAGGCCCAATATGGTGAAACAACCTCTAACGACTGAACCGGTCCAGTAGCTTCCAGCAAAATGGCAACAGGAGCGCGGCGAGAGCAATCTTCACCATATCACCGACAATGAACGGATAGAGGCCGTGGACCAAAGCCTTGTCGACATCGCCAAAGAATACGGCCAGCCATGACACGCCGAACAGGTAAATCAGTGCCGTCCCTCCGGTCATGGCGATAGCGGTGCGCAACAGGCTCTGATCCCACCCGCGTTCAGCCAGCCAGCCGACAAAAACCGCGGCGACGAAGAAACCAATCAAAAAACCGCTAGTCGGGCCGGCAAAATAGGCAAGCCCTCCACCAGAGGCGAATACCGGCAGTCCCAGAGCCCCTTCGCCCATATAGGCAAGCAACGTCGCACCGCCAAGACGCCAACCGTATGCCATGCCGATCATCAGCACCACGAACGTCTGCATGGTCACCGGCACTGGCCACATCGGTACCTTGACCTGAGCACTGGCGGCAAGGATGGCTGTGCCGGCCAGGACCAGAACGGCAAGGCGAAGCAAGGCGCTACGGTTTTCCATCACGGGCCAGATCGCAGAGGCCAGCGTCGAACGTACGGCAACAGATTGGCGCATTTTACATATCCCTAGATATCGAGACTAGATTATCAACTCTAAGTTTAACGGTTCGTAGCAGGCTAGGGCATTTAAGTAAATCGGCTGGAGAGGCCGCGCGGAGGCAGACGGCCAGCCTGCCCACGCTTACCCAACCAAGCTAAAAGATCTAATTCAGTCCGCGTCCGGCTACCGGTACGCCACGTCAAGCCGTCTTTCAGGCGGAAGGTCTTCGCATCCAACAGGCCGCCGTCCTTAAAGCGTTGGAGAATAACCCCGCGTCCCCTATTCATCGTAGGAATTTCATCAAGGGGGAAGATCAACAAGCGCTTGTTTATACCGAGAACGGCGACGAAATCGTCACCTTCCACCATCGCCCAGCACACGGCCGCTTCCTCGCCGCCACCAAGATTAAGGACTTGTTTTCCATTCCGGGTCTGGCCGACAACGACATCGCTCTGCACCACGAACCCGCGCCCAGCGTCGGAGCTCATCAGAAACTTGTGACCCGGCTTGTGAATATGCATGGAAACAACATCGACACCGTTTTCAAGCTCGATCATCAGGCGCAAGGGCTCGCCATTACCGCGCCCACCCGGCAGCTTTTCACATCCGAGCGTATAAAATCGACCGTTAGTCGCGAAAATGACAAGCTTGTCGGTGGTTTGGGCAGGCAGGACAAAGCCTTCCCGGTCGCCATCCTTGTACTTAATGCCGGTGGTATCGATAGCATGTCCCTTCGTGGCGCGGATCCACCCCTTGTCAGAACAAATAACCGTGACAGATTCTCGTTCGATCATCACATCCAATGGAATAACAACAGTCGAAGGGGGGCCGCTAATTTCCGTCCGGCGGCGACCAAGATCGGTGTTCTTGCCAAAAGCCTCGCGGGTTTCGGCAATCTCACCCGCGATAACTTTCCAGCAACGTGGCTCGTCACCAAGTAAGGCATTTAGGTCTTTTTGCTCGGCTATCAAATCTTCATGCTCTTGGCGGATTTCGATTTCCTCTAGCTTGCGCAACTGGCGTAGACGCATGTTGAGGATGGCCTCGGCCTGGGTATCAGTGAGGCCGAAAGCGGCTATGAGGCTCTGCTTCGCCTCATCCTCCTCCCGGATAATACGGATCACTTCGTCCAGATTTAGGTATGCAATCAGCAGGCCACCAAGTACATCAAGCCGACGAGCGATCTTGTCCAGCCGGTGACTAGTGCGCCGCCGTAGCACGTCATGACGATGAGTAAGGAATGCAGCAAGAACGTCGCGCAATCCCATAACCCGCGGCACGACACCGCCGTCCAGGACATTCATGTTGAGGCTAATTCGAACTTCAAGGTCGGTTTGGCGGAACAATTGTTCCATCACCATCTCAGGCTTAACCGTGCGGTTGCGCGGCTCGAGAACAATACGTAGATCGTCGGAAGATTCATCACGGACATCAGCAAGAAACGGAAGTTTGCGGGCAAGCAATAGGTCGGCGATCCGCTCGATGAGCCGTGCCTTTTGTACCTGATAGGGAATCTCGGTGATCACCACCTCGCACTGGCCGTGCGATAGCTTTTCCACCACCCAGCGAGCGCGCAGACGGAAACTGCCGCGACCGGTGCGGTAGGCCCCCAACACCGACTCATGGGATTCGACCAGCAGACCGCCAGTCGGGAAGTCTGGTCCTGGGATTAGCTCCGTCAGCTTGTCGATGGTCGCATTGGGAAATTTAATCAGATGCAGGAGTGCTGCGCAGATTTCATCGGCATTATGCGGTGGAATATTAGTCGCCATGCCCACCGCGATTCCCGTCGAACCATTGGCAAGAAGGTTGGGGAATCCAGCTGGTAGTACAATTGGCTCGCTTTCCTCGCCGTCGTAGGTATCGCGAAAGTCAACGGCGTCCTCATCCAAGCCTGCCATCATCTCCTGGGCGACACCGGTTAGGCGAGCTTCAGTATAGCGCATTGCGGCGGCGTTATCGCCGTCAATGTTGCCGAAGTTTCCCTGACCGTCGACCAGTGGATAACGCACGGCAAAATCCTGGGCGAGGCGCACAAGCGCGTCATAAACGGCGACGTCACCATGCGGGTGATACTTGCCGATAACATCGCCGACGACGCGGGCACATTTCTTGAAGCCCTTTTCCGGGTCGAGGTGCAACTGGCGCATGGCGTAAAGCAAGCGCCTATGTACTGGCTTCAGCCCATCGCGCACATCGGGCAGCGACCGCGACATGATGGTTGACAACGCGTAGGCCAGGTAACGCTCGCTCAGCGCCGTAGCCAGTGGTTCGTCACGGATATCCTGTTCGATGGGTTTGGCGGTAGCCATAGTCCCTCAAAGCGGTGATCGAATCGACATTTCTAGAAACACCATTATGCCCATCGCGACGGGAAAAAAAAGTTCCTCTAGTGTATTCCATATCCAAACAGAATCATTCTAATGGCAGCAGTCGCCCCTCCAGCCCCCCTCCCCTTTCTGGGGTGCCGCCTTCACTTAGGCGGGCCCGTAAAGTTGGCTACGCGACACGTCTGCCCCCTAACCCTAGAACAAATCAGCTGCATCAGAATATTTTCTTAGTGTTAAGCCGCTCTAATCGCCCGCAACCGTTCCCCTAGGCGTTGGCGCGCCGCCGGTAGGCTAGCGCCGTGCGGGGCAAATAAATTGCGTTCCAGAAAATAGCCGGTGAGCTTGATCCCCGCGGCGATCTCCTCTTCTCCACCGACTCCGCCGGGGGTTAGCAAAAACGCCGGTAAGGTCAGGAGCTTGTCCCGGTACGCCTCCCCAGCGGCACGAGAAACAGCCCGGCCTGTCCGCGGTGATACCCATACGAGATCGTCCTTGGCGCCGGTAGCGGCGCATTCGCTGAGATCGAGGCCATAGCCAATCTCCTTCAGTAAGCCGAGTTCCCATTTAATATAGACGGTCGGCCAGTCCTCGGTAGCCAGCGAGTCGAGCAACACCAGTAATCCATCATGAATGGCGGCATGGACCTCGCGTTCAGGCAACGAGCGCTCAGCCACGGCACAGGCAGCGCTCAGCGCAGCGAGCCTGAGCGCGTCGGCGAGTACGGTAGCGGCGTAGCCATGCAACGGCTCGAGGCTATAGGTGCCGAGATGGTCTGCCAACCGCGCCCGCCATGTAGCCCGCACCCGGTTTCCCGGTTGCAGAATTCCTCGCATCCGCTTGCCAGAACCGCCGCGTACCAGCCCAGGATGACGCCCTTGACTGCGGGACAGCAAGCTGACGATAGCAGAGGTTTCACCATGCTGGCGGACATCCAGCACAATGGCATCATCGGTCCATTCCATCGGCCCATCTTACGACAGGCGGCAGCAGCCGACGAGGGTGAGCATTTTGCCCGCCATAGTGTCGCGGCATAGGGTGTTAATGGGAGGACTGGGAAGACAAGGAGTTATTATAAAAAATTACTAACCTAATATTAAATTATTAAATTATTTCAATAATTTAATAATTAATATTGATCCTGTAATTAACATATTATAACAACAATAAAAATCTAATTAGGAGGATATTCTCGTGATCAAAGTTGCTGAGCGCGTCGTCATGCTATCAGGCGCAACCAAAGGAATCGGCCAGGCCATTGCCGCGCGTCTGCATGCAGACGGCTACCGTCTCAGCCTCGGCGCCCGCAACCCCGGTCACCTCGACGCCAGCCTGCGCGCAGACAGCGAGCGAGTGATAAGCACTACCTATGATGCCCTGAGCGGCCGGGAAGCGGCCCAGGCTTGGGTCGATGCAACCATTCACAAGTTTGGCAAGATCGATGCTTTGATTAATAATGCCGGCATGCAGATCCGCACCGGCTTCGAGACAGCCTCGGAAGGTGAGTTTGACGCCATCATGACCGTCAACGCCAAGGCGCCGTTCATGCTGAGCCAAGCGGCCTGGCCGCACCTGAAGGCAGCAGGTCAGAGCAAGGTGGTCAATATCGTCTCGTTGAGCGGCGTGCGCGTCAAGCCGACGACCAGTGCACTTTACGCCATGACCAAGCACGCCACCCTGGCGATGTCGCACAGCTTGCGCCAACTCGGCTGGAATGATGGCATCCGGGTGACGGCGGTCTTACCTGGAGCAGTTGTCACGCCTATGACCACCGACAAGATGGACCTGCCGCTCGACAAAATGATGGCCCCAGAATCCATTGCAGATGCCGTCGCCTACGTCATGCTCCAGCCGCAGAACGCCTCGGTCTCAATGCTGCCAGTCAATTCGGTGTCAGAACAGGCGTACTAATCGTAACCGTGCCCTCAGGCCGCACTCAGCACCTGGTAACAGTTGATTTCGCACCCGCGCTGCACGCCGAAATCCGCATCATCCGCCTGACTACGGTCAATTGCCGCACACCTCCGCACCAAGAAGCAACGCAAGGGATCTAACGATTCAGGCTAATATCGATCACGGCCTCCCCTCAGGGATATAAGCCGTAGCCGCGACGGTCGGTCTGCGCCATCAACAGGTGGCCATCAGTGCTGGTAACAAACAAGGTTGTCAGGTCAGGTCCGCCAAAGCAGCAGTTAGTCGGCTGGCGGCAAGGCGTCCGGTGTGTCTCAATCACCCGGCCAATGGGCGAAAAGACGTAGATCATGGCGCCGGGACCATGGCGATTATAGCCCGCGCAAGCGACGATATTGCCGTCGACATCCAAGCACATACCATCAACACCACGGTGTACGCCGCCTTCATCTTCGCCAAAGACATGCAGCAGCTTAAACGTGCCAAGTGATCCGTCGTCGTTAATTGGATAAGCTCGCAAATCGCGAAGATGGCCAGGCTCAAAATTGGATTGCGCCACATAGAGCGTTTTTTGATCAGCCGAAAGTAAAACCCCGTTCGGCATGTCGGTATCAAACGTCGCCCGGTGCAATGTGTAACCGCCATCCGCCTTTGGCTCTAGGCGCATAACCGAACGATGGTCAAGCTGTTGCGATGGCTCCACATCAACATTGCCCGCGTTCCAAGGGTTGGAAAACCAAATTCGCCCATTGGCGTCGATGGCGAGGTCATTGGGCGTGTTGAGAAGCTTTTCTTCAAATTTATCGGCAATTACCGTATTCGTACCATCCGCGTCGAAGCGCAAAATTGCTCGCCCGCCAGACGAGCAGCCAAACATCTGTCCGCTCACGTCGTAAGCCAATCCGTTGGTGCGGTTGGTATCGCTACCCCATTCCGAAATCTCGCCCTCGAGCGGGTCGAATTCAAGGACACGACTGGAATGAATCTGGGTAAAGCGCAAAACCTCACCGTCCCACACCGGCCCCTCGGTCAGGCCACCCATCGGCTTGCAAATATAATCGAATGTCCAGTCCATGGTGGTTTCTCCCCACGTTAATGTTTGCTAGTAATATTGGTAGCTGAAGTAGCGTGCGAAGACTAGCAAGGTGCAAACGCCACCCGCATAGACAACGCGCTCTCGCATCGGCTAATTAATATTTCTGACCCTCCCAGTCTTTTTGCCCCCGGCCGTACCAGCTCAGGAGTCCCCATGCAGCTTTCTCGTTTTCCCCGCGTGCACCTCGGCCACTGGCCAACACCGCTTGAGCCAATGGACAATCTAACTAAGTTTCTTGGTGGGCCAAAGCTGTGGGTTAAGCGCGACGACTGCACCGGGCTGGCAACCGGCGGCAATAAGACGCGCAAGCTGGAATGGCTAATGGGTGCAGCCCTCAAACAGGGCGCCGACACAGTCGTCACCCAAGGAGCCGTGCAATCCAACCATTGCCGTCAGACAGCAGCAGCAGCGGCCAAGCTCGGCATGAGCTGCGAGATCATCCTCGAACACCGGGTGCAGACCAACGACGTGGATTACCTAGAAAACGGCAACGTGCTGCTCGATAAGCTATTTGCCGCAAAGATTCACCATGCGGGGCGCGGATCAGACATGAATGACGAGATGGAGAAACTGGCAGGAACCTTGCGAAACAGAAATGCCAACCCCTACGTTATTCCCGGCGGCGGATCGAATCCGGTGGGCGCGCTCGGTTACGTCAATTGCGCCATTGAGACGGCACAGCAGGCCAATGACATCGGCCTAAAGATTGACTGGCTGGTCCATGCGACCGGAAGTACTGGAACCCAAGCGGGGTTGGTCGCCGGGCTGGCGGCGATCAATTCAGACATCAAGGTACTAGGCATTAGCGTACGCCAACCCAAAGAAACGCAGGAAGCGGCGGTCTACAAGCTGACCGAGGCCACAGCGGATTACATCGGCGTCAAGGGTGGGGTCGCCAAGGACGCCGTAATGGCCAACGGCGACTATGTCGGCGGCGGCTATGGCGTGCCGACCGATGGCATGATCGAAGCCGTTACCCTAACAGCGCGCCAGGAAGGTATCCTTCTTGACCCGGTCTATTCGGGTAAAGGGATGGCCGGGCTGATTGACCTAATCCGCCAGGGAAAGACCTTCAAGCCAGATGAAAACGTCGTGTTCGTTCATACCGGCGGCGCAGTCGGCCTTTTCGGATATCGTACAGCCTTCGACGGCGTATAACCGTGATGGCTTCTGGTGCGGCAATCCGCACCGACACCGTCGGCGTGCTAGGCGGCATGGGACCGCTAGCCACCATAGATTTCTGCCAGAAGGTCATCGCCCTAACGCAATCTAACGGCGATGCGGATCATATTCCGCTGATCATCAGTTCGTTCCCGCAGATTCCCGACCGAGTAGCGCCTGTATTGACGGGGCACGGCATCTCCCCCCTGCCCGCCCTGCGCCGAGAACGCGACTTTCTGCGCGGTGCTGGCGCCAAGTGTCTGGTCATGCCCTGCAATACAGCGCACTTCTGGTATGACGATCTGGCCAAGGATGCCGGCGTCCCCTTCCTGCATATTGTGGAGAGCGCCGCCGATGCGTTGGCTGGCAGCGGGGTATCGGCCAAGGGGACGGTTGGCATTATCGCCACCAAGGCAACCCTGAAAGCTAAAATGTTCCAACAACACCTCAAAGCCCGCGGTTACGCCAGCATCACGCCCGACACGGTGAGCATGGACGGTGAGGTCGTGCCCGCTATCCGCCACGTCAAACAAAATCAAATCAAGATGGCACGAGGCCTATTTCGTCAGGCCATCCAAAGGCTGCTCAACGCCGGCGCTCAACGGGTGATCCTCGCCTGTACAGAAGTACCGCCTACTTTCGCGCCCGGCGACCCACTGATCTCTGATTACTGTATCGATGCAACAGAGGCATTGGCCCAGGCCGCCGTCAACTGGGCGATGGCCCACCGCGGGCTAACCAAGACGATAATCGGTTAAAAAAAAGGTTCCGTCAGTGCTACTTATGCACCACGAAGAAGGGGAACTCACCGAGCTAATGACGACTGAAATTGGAAAATAATGCTTCTGCAAAAGGCATGCAGAAGGCAAACAGCGCACCGCGCACTTACGTCAGAACCAACCCCAAAATGAAGCGGTATGTAGTTGAAGTGATATTGCTTCGACGTCGAGCTTACACATTCTCATAGGTCAAACGACCTAGTTATCTCAAGCGTTGAAGTCCAGGCCCCAATCCCGATAACGCTCAGGATCGTCTTCCCATTTCTCGCGGACCTTAACGAACAGAAATAGATGCACACGTTTTTCAAGAATTTCCTCAAGTTCGAGACGCGCAGCAGCACCAATGGACTTAATGCGAGCTCCTTTATGCCCAAGAATAATGGCCCGTTGCGATTCGCGGCGCACGTAGATTACTTGCTCGATGGCGGCACTCCCATCCTTACGATCGTCCCAGGTCTCGGTCTCAACCGTCGCCGCATAGGGCAGCTCCTGGTGAAGTTGAAGAAAGAGCTTCTCGCGAGTGATCTCAGCTGCAAGAAGACGCATCGGCATGTCCGACACCTGGTCCTCGGGAAACATCCACGGCCCCGGCGCAACGAGTTCGTCAAGCTCCCCTAGAAGTTCTTCGACACCATCGCCGGTGGCCGCCGAAATCATATAGATATGATTAAATATACCTTCGGCGTCGAGCGTCGACGCTAAGTCAAGAAGCTTTGGCTTAGGCACCAGGTCGATCTTGTTGAGGGCTAACAGGGCACGGCGGCCGCTGGTCTTGAGGCGATCAACGATAGCGCGGGAATCTTTGTCGATGCCCCGAACCGCATCAATCAGCAGGAGCACGGCGTCGGCATCGGATGCACCACCCCAAGCAGCACCAACCATCGCCCGGTCGAGCCGGCGGCGGGGCGTGAAGATGCCCGGCGTATCGATGAAAATGATTTGCGCCGGGCCACGCAGGACAATGCCGAGAACCCGGCTCCGAGTCGTTTGAACCTTGGGTGAAACGATAGATACCTTAGTACCGACCAGCCGGTTAAGCAGGGTTGATTTCCCGACATTTGGGGCACCAAGGATGGCGATAAAGCCGCAACGGGTCGCGTCAATCGCAATTTCGCTCAACCCTTATCTCCCTCTACCAGTGCCTGGACTTCCTGCAACATGAGCGACGCAGCAGCCTGCTCGGCAACACGCTTGGACGAGCCCTCAGCCTGGACATCGC
>CAUZNJ010000062.1:0-9180 GCA_963580965.1 Alphaproteobacteria bacterium
CGGGTTGTATTACAATACCTATTTTCCCGGTCATCAGATCGCTATGGGGCCGCCACTCACTGACGGCTCCGTGGAGTTTCCCGATGGAACTCAGGCCACTGTTCAGAAAATGTCCTCTGACTTGGTGACGTTCTTGGCCTGGGCCGCGGAACCGGAACTAGAAGCCCGCAAACGCCTTGGCGTTAAGGTATTGCTATTTCTTCTGGTGCTCACGGGCTTGATGTATGCTTTGAAGCGCAAGATATGGTCGGACTTGCATTAGGGCTCAACCAATAGAAACTGGAACTAGGGCCACTGCAGCTATGCAGTGGCCCTTTTTTTCCAGCATTGAATACTCGCTGAATATCTATCGCGATAAATTTTTTAATGCTCCATTTTCATACCGTGGTGCCGTTGTCGGCGAAGGTTGATAATATTTCTGCCCAAATCTGAAAATTATCACGGTCCGCAAATTCGTTGCCGTACCGGCTTCCTTTTAGTGTTTTTCCCGAGAGAAGAATTTTAGCCGTCGCTTCGCCTATCAGGACTATGGATACGACTGTTCTCTGCTGGCCGAGACGGCACGGAGTCGTAAAAGTGCTGAAATAAAGGCTTTCCCTCGGTAGAAGGGAAACTCGAGCATACGGTTCACCACGGAAACGCTCTTTATATTCGCTTTCATCGCATCATAGATCTCAAGCTGCAAAGCATAGAAATTATAATTAAAACGATTTAGATGCATAGTTGAGGCATTCCTGCGAACCTGAGAAATCAGCAGCAGCATTTTAACAAGAGAGTTTAAATAAATGATCAAGCCCGGCACGCCACCCGTTATCGGAATTATTGGCGGTAGCGGCGTCTATCAGATTGATGGATTGCAGGATGCCCGTTGGCAGCGGGTTGAATCCCCCTTCGGCGAGACGTCTGATGAGTTCCTGGTGGGGGAAGTGGACGGCCAGAAGGTTGTCTTTCTGCCGAGACATGGGCGTGGTCACCGAATTCCACCGAGCGAGCTTAATTTTCGGGCTAACATTGACGCTCTGAAGCGGGCAGGTGTGACTGAGATTATCAGTTTGAGTGCATGCGGGTCCTTCAGGGAAGAACTAGATCCTGGCACTTTTGTCATTGTTGATCAGTTCATCGACCGTACCTTTGCGCGCAATAAGACCTTCTTCGGCACGGGGCTCGCCGCGCATGTTGCGTTCGGGCACCCGGTTTGTGCGCGTCTTGGCGACGAGCTAGCGGCGGCTGCGAGGGGCCTAGGTATCAAGACCGTGCGTGGCGGCACTTATTTGGTTATGGAGGGGCCACAGTTCTCGACACTCGCTGAATCAAAACTTTACCAATCCTGGGGCTGTGACGTAATCGGAATGACCAACATGCCAGAGGCCAAACTCGCCCGTGAGGCTGAAATATGTTATGCGACCGTTGCCATGGTCACTGACTACGATTGTTGGCACCCTGATCACGACCATGTAACAGTAGACGCAGTAATCAAGGTACTCCTCAGCAATGCCGACAAGGCGCGGTCACTGGTTCAGGAAACCGTGCCGCGTTTGTCGGCGCGCGCCGACAAATGCCCTTTTGGATGCCACACGGCACTCGATTTCGCCCTTATTACGGCGCCTGAGGCGCGGGATCCTGCAGTTGTTTCCCGGCTTGACGCCGTTGCGGGCAGAGTTCTGCGTTGAGGCGGCTATGAAGGTTGACGGCACCTCCTATCGCTCCATTTGGAGATCAGCTGATGGCCTTGCAGCCGAGATCATTGATCAAACGCGATTGCCGCACGCCTTTGTAACCTGTCGGCTAGAATCGGTGGATGACGCGGCGCATGCCATCAAGGCGATGCTGGTTCGGGGCGCGCCACTTATCGGCGCCACCGCGGCCTATGGCATCTGCTTGGCCATGTATGACGATGCATCTGACCAATCTTTGCGCGCCGCCTACAATGCCCTGATCGTCACCCGCCCAACAGCCATCAATCTGCGATGGGCGCTCGACGAGATGGTGGCGGTCGTTAGCCAATTGCCCCCCCACTGCCGCACGCAGGCGGCCTGGCGCCGCGCGGCTGAGCTCTGTGACGAGGATGTAGCTATTAATTCTGCCATCGGCGACCATGGACTTGAAGTTATCCGCAGTATTTGGGCCCGTAAGGGGCAGCCCGACCGGCTCGACATCCTCACGCATTGCAATGCTGGCTGGTTGGCCACCGTTGACTGGGGCACGGCGCTGGCGCCCATCTACAAGGCGCATGACGCGGGTATTCCCATCCACGTCTGGGTTGATGAGACACGGCCTCGCAACCAAGGTGCCCATCTGACGGCGTGGGAGCTCAACGGCCATGGAGTTCCCCATACGGTCATTGTCGACAATGTCGGCGGCCATCTGATGCAACGGGGTATGGTTGATCTGTGTATTACGGGTACTGACCGGACGACAAAGCGTGGCGACGTCTGCAACAAGATTGGTACGTACCTGAAGGCCCTGGCAGCCGATGACAATAGTGTCCCGTTTTACGTTGCTCTGCCATCACCGACTATTGATTGGAACCTTGAGAGCGGCGCCGACGTTCCGATCGAGGAAAGGGATGCAAATGAGGTTGTGCGCGTGTCGGGGCGTACCGATGCTGGTGAGATTCTCGACGTTACCATCACGCCGGAAGGAAGCGCCGCTGCCAACTACGCGTTCGATGTCACTCCGGCCCGGCTAGTCACCGGCCTGATCTGTGAACGAGGTGTCTGCGAGGCATCAACGGAAGGAATCGCTGGCCTATTTCCTGAAAAATTTGAATACTAACAAAGAGACTGATGACAAAAAATGAACCACCTGCCGGCTAAGCCATTTCCATATTAGCCAATGTTCTCGGCAAAGAATGCCAATGAACGCTGGCGCGCCTGGGCGGCGCATTTTGCATTGTAGCTGCTTCGGTGGTCGCAGTTAAAACCGTGGCCGGCACCTTTGTAAATGAACAGCGGTAGATCGGGATTTTGGTTGCGCACCGTCTCGACGCCTTCGAGCGAAATGGAGCTATCCAGTTCACCGAAGTGTAACATGGTTGGGCATCCTGGCTTCTCTGCGCTAAAATCGGGCACCTGGCCGCCGTAATAGCAGATAGCTGCATCGGCACGCAGCCGCGTCGCTGTTAGCCATGCTAGCGAACCGCCCCAGCAATATCCGATGACCCCGACCTTGCCGGTGCCTCTGATCGCGGCAATGGCTGCGTTAACGTCCTTTAGCGCATCATCCCAAGAGATATTGCCGCGAATCTTGCGGCCGGCGGCAACATCGTCCCCTTCGTAGCCAAGTTCAACATGCTTTTTTACCCGGTCAAAAAGGGCGGGCGCGATGACATCATATCCCTCGGCGGCATAAGTATCGGCAACCTCGCGGATGTGGCTGTTCGCCCCGAATATTTCCTGGATAACCACTACGCTAGCTTTTGGCATCCCCTGGGGGCCAACTCGATAGGCATCGAAAGAATGGCCGTCGGCGGCCGTGAGTGAAGTTATGCTTCCCATGGCGTGATTTTTCCCCTGGTGTAATGGCGATATGAACTAGAACCGCAGGACAACACCAAAATGGTTGTGACGTTCAGTGCGCCACTCACGGATCAGAGATAGCGAGGGCTTGGAAACCAATAGGCGCCTTGGACGGACAGTGTCTCAGCGAAACTTGTACTTAGTGCCTCAAGCCATCTAACTTAGAGAGAAGAATTGGAATAGAATAAAGAATACCGCACAAAAATGTACTTGTTCGGAGGTAGGATAACAAATTCAACTCATACATTAAAACGAAACAGCATGATATCGCCATCGCGCACTTTGTAGTCGCGGCCTTCCTGTCGCATCTTGCCAGCCTCCTTGGCGCCTAGCTCGCCGCAACAGGTAACATAATCGTCATAGCCAATAGTTTCCGCACAAATAAAGCCACGGACGAAGTCGGTGTGGATGGTCCCTGCCGCGTCAACAGCGGCAGCACCCTGACATACAGTCCAGGCACGCGCCTCCTTCGGTCCGGCCGTCAAGAAGGTGATCAGGTCGAGCAGCCGATAACCTGACTTGATTATGCGATCTAGGCCGGTCTCCATTAGGCCTAGGGTTTCGAGGAAATCCGCTCTCTCCTCCGCGTCCGCGAGCATGGCTATTTCAGCTTCGATCTTTGCTGAAATAATGACGGCCTCGCTTCCCTGCTCACTGGCGAAGGATGCGACACGTGCAGAAAGGCTGTTGCCGGTCGCTGCAGACTCTTCCTCGACATTGCAGACGTAAAGCACCGGCTTGGCAGTCAGTAACTGTAGCATGTCCAGCCGTTTCTGATCAGCAGCATCAATGGAAACGGACCGTGCTGGTTTACCCTCCTGCAGAGCGGCGAGGATAGGTTTCATTATCCGGAGGTTATCTTTTGCATCGCGTTCGCCGCCGGCGGCGCGCTTAGTAGTCGCATCCACCCGGCGCTCTAAGCTTTCCAGGTCGGCGATAAGCAATTCCGTGGCGATGATCTCGGCGTCCCTGACCGGATCTACTGAGCCTTCGACGTGGGTTACGCCATCATCTTCGAAGCAGCGCAGGACGTTAACGATGGCGTCAACATCGCGAATATGTGACAGAAACTTGTTGCCCAAGCCCTCACCTTGGTTGGCACCCCTTACGAGGCCCGCAATATCGACAAACTCTAATTGAGTAGGCACGATGCGGGCTGACTTGGCGAGACCCGCGATGGTATCAAGACGCAAGTCGGGTACGGCGACGCGTCCGACGTTGGGCTCGATCGTGCAAAATGGATAGTTGGCAGCTTCCGCTGCTGCTGTGGCAGTCAAGGCGTTGAAAAGCGTCGATTTGCCAACGTTGGGCATGCCGACAATGCCACAGTTAAATCCCATTTAAGGTTTTCCGCCATTACGGATTGGAGCCAAGGTATCAGAAATTATGCGAGTGGGTGTTTCATTAGTTTTTCTGGTCGGTTTAGGCCGTGGTGGGATGATGTCGGCGGCAACCTTGCTCATGAATGCCGCGTCGTCATTGGCGACTAGCAGGGGAAAGTTTCCCGCGACTCCATCGAGTAGTCGTTCCAGCCACTCCTGTTCGGCTTTGGCAAAATCCGCCAATACGTGGTGGGTGACCGCGTCCTTGTCTCCAGGGTGCCCTATCCCTAGGCGAACCCGGCGAAAGGCTGGTCCGATGTGGCTCTGAATGCTGCGGATGCCGTTATGCCCGGCAGCGCCACCGCCAATTTTGACCCGAATCTTGCCTGGCGCTAAGTCTAATTCATCGTAAAGGACGGTAATATCCGCCGTCGACACCTTAAAAAATCGAGCGGCTGCGGTGACAGCGCGTCCTGATTCGTTCATGTAGGTTGTTGGCTTCATCAGCAATATTGGCTCCCCAGCCAAAGAGCCTTCCGTGATCTCAGCATGAAACTTCACCCGCCACGGTGGAAACCCATGAAGGGCGGCTATGGCATTTATTGCCATAAATCCAATATTGTGCCGGTTTCCCGCATATTTCGTGCCGGGATTTCCGAGGCCGACCGCAAGTAGCATCGAACTGTGCTCCTGCAGGCGGGGGGCTTACCCCTCGCCCTTTTCTTTTTCACCCCCGCCGTCGCTCTCCGCTACCTCGGCCTGCTGGGTTTCGGTACCCATCGTCTCTTCGGCCATTTCTGCGGCTGTGGCGACCGTTGGTGCTGCGATTGTCGCAATCGTAAAATCGCGGTCGGTGATAGCCGGCTTGACGCCATCAGGAAGTTTAATATGGCTGATATGCACGCTGGCACCAATTTCGAGACCCGATAGGTCGACGAACAACTGCTCCGGAATTTTATCGGCCTTGCAGATAAGCTCGACGGTGTGTCGGACGGTGTTCAGGACGCCACCTTGACGCAGGCCAGGGCAGTCCTCTTCATTCTGAAACGAAACTTCAACGTCGATATTTAGCAACGTATTAGCACCAAAGCGCAGAAAATCTACGTGCATTGGGCGGTCGTTTACAGGGTGAAATTGAACGTCGCGCGCCAGAACCCTGTGCTTCTCTCCATTCGCCTCGATGGCAAAGATATGGGAAAAGAAACCGTGGCTATGAAGCTGCTTGGTTAGTTCAACTGGGTTTAGGGAGATCATCACCGGGTCCTGTTGGTTGCCATAAATGATGGCAGGTACCCGGCCGGCTCGGCGTGTGGCACGGGCTGCCCCCTTACCTGCCCGCTCGCGCACTTCGGCGTGCAATGGCGTATCTTCAGCCATGAGTGTGCTCCTCGTTGATTGACGGCCCCGCCTCCAGGGGTGCGGGCACCTAACATCTATCGCCGTACGTTGCCGACGGCGGCGGTTATATGGCGGAAACCGCAGCCGCAGTCAAACCGCGTTATTGCTCGGCTTAGTCGAAAAGGCTGGAAACAGAAGATTCTGTGCTTATGCGTTGAACCGCTTCGGCCATAAGCGGAGCAATGCTGACCTGCTCGATATTATGGGCAATGCGCATGGCCTCGGTAGCTATGATGCTATCCGTGATCACCAAATTCTCGATGGGTGATGCCGTGACACGGGCGACTGCGCCACCTGACAGCACGCCGTGGGTGATATAAGTGGAAACGGAACTAGCCCCATGTTCCATCAACGCCACCGCTGCGTTGCACAAGGTTCCAGCCGAATCGACAATATCATCAATAATGATACAGCGGCGGCCTTTGATATCACCGATGATATGCATGACCTCTGAAACGCCGGCCCGCTCCCGGCGCTTGTCGATGATCGCCAGGTCTGTGTCCAGGCGTTTGGCGATGCCCCTGGCGCGAACCACGCCGCCAACATCCGGAGACACGATTACGAGATCTTCGCCATCAAAGCGGTTCTGGATATCTTTGGCGAAGACGGGACCCGCGAAAAGGTTGTCCAGCGGTATGTCGAAGAATCCCTGAATCTGTCCAGCGTGGAGGTCCATTGTTAGCACGCGATCAGCGCCGGCAACGGTAATCAGGTTGGCTACCAGCTTGGCTGATATGGGCGTACGCGGGCCGGATTTTCGGTCCTGGCGGGCGTATCCAAAATACGGAATTACGGCGGTAATACGCCGGGCTGATCCGCGCTTTAACGCATCAATGGTGACCAGCAGCTCCATTAAGTTATCGTTTGCTGGGAAGGACGTCGATTGGATGATAAAGGTATCCTCGCCGCGCACGTTTTCATGAATTTCGACGAACACTTCCATGTCCGAGAAACGCCGGATGCTGGCTTTGGTAAGCGGCAAGTCGAGGCTGGCAGAAATGGCGTCCGCCAGCTGCGGATTGCTGTTGCCGGCAAGAATTTTCATGTACTGGCTGCTCCCGCCCGGCGTTTGATTGTCTGGTTGCCCCCTCTGGGGACCAATACCGACCTTAGGGCGTTCGAACATTATCAATGCGCTACAACTGTGTAAACCGGCTCCGACATCAGGCCTGAAGATTGTTGGTTGGACGGTGACCGCGAAACCATGTTTCGGGCTGTTTAATGATGCGGTGCAGACGCACAGTCTTATCCCAGGTATGCGTATCGGAGTAGCGTACGCACATGGATACCATCGTACCTGGGGAGGCAATGAAGGTAAGACCGAGTGCCATTGGGCGGTATGTTATGATGCTACGCTCAGGCTATAATCCTCGCCTCTGCAGGTGGTTAGTCGGGTTAGCCACAGCTGCATATTTGCCTCGATAGGCTGATCGGATCGACCTCAATGTAGATGTTACACTTGATGTAACGGTTATTAGTATCCGGGAATGCCCTACCATGCGGGAGGAGCGATCATGAAGATCAAAAATATTGAGACGTTTCTTATACGCCTTCCGTGCCATCCTTCGGGTAGCCAGAAGGATGCCAGAGGCGTGCGTTCTCTCGATGTTGTCCTCGTCCGGGTGGATACGGATACCGGTATCTCGGGATGGGGCGACGTCTTCTGCTATGGCGGCCTCGCTGCAGCTAGCCGAGCTGCGATCGAGCACCTCATTAAGCCCAAGGTCATGAACCAAGATGCCAGCGATATCGCCGGAATTTCCCATCGATTACAGAGTGAGAACCATGTCTGGGGCCGTTATGGTATTACCATGTTTGCCATTAGCGCCATCGATATCGCGCTCTGGGACATTGCTGGAAAGGCCGCAGGGTTGCCGTTGCATCGTTTGTTCGGTGGCCCGACGCGGTTGCTCCTGCCGGCCTATGCTAGCTTGTTACGTTACGGCGATGCTGATGCAGTGGCCGTGGCGGTCTCCGAGGCCCGCGCTGCTGGCTATCCGGCAATTAAGCTGCATGAAATAACTTTGGAGGCTGCCCAAGCTGGTCGAGCGGCGGCGGGCGAGGGTGTGCCGCTGATGATGGATACCAATTGCCCATGGTTGCCGGTTGAAGCTCGCACGATGGCGCGTCGCCTAGCGGAGTCGGGCGTCGACCTGCACTGGCTCGAAGAGCCTATATTCCCGCCCGAGGACTTTGCCTCTCTGGCTTCCGTGCGTGCCGAAGGCGTGCCAATCGCCGCGGGGGAGAACGCTTGCACTGCTTTTCAATTTCAGGCCATGTTTGAGGCTGGGGCTGTCGATTATGCTCAGCCCAGCGTTACCAAGGTCGGGGGCATAACCGAATTGCGTAAAGTTCAGACGCTGGCTGAGACTTTCGGCGTCACCATGGTGCCGCACTCCCCCTATTTTGGCACCGGCCTGTTGGCTACTCTGCATGTGCTAGCGGCAATGCCGAAGGAAACGTATTTTGAACGCTACTTTGTCGATCTTGAGGCCAGTCTTTTCGGCGACCTGACGGATGTGGTTGACGGGTATATCCGGGTGCCGGAAGGCCCTGGCCTTGGGTGCGATCCTAATCCTGATGTCATGCGAGATTTCCGGATGAAGAATATCTGACCGAAAATTGCCTCATTCGCGCCCATTTTCTATCCCGCTGAAGCTAGTGGCCCCTGTTTTTGACCAAGCTAACGGACCACATGTCGCTATTTACTAAGCCAATGGCTTCAACCGTGGTCAATGCCGTACTCTTGGGCGCGTTGGCGACGCTGTTTGGCTCGATCATGCAGACCATGGTGAAGTATGCGACATCTCAGATGCCGGTCTTCGAGGTGGTTTTTTTTCGCACTGTCTTTGGTGTTCTTTTGTTTGCGCCAATGATCGCCCGTGGTGGCTGGAAAATTCTTCACACAAACCGTATGGGCCTAATGACTCTTCGTGGGCTGT
>CAUZNJ010000063.1:0-9001 GCA_963580965.1 Alphaproteobacteria bacterium
GGAAGACGATCTGCATCTGGCAGCGCAAGACGCGCAGATCATTACCTTTCAAGGCGCCTATTTCCTGGCCGTCGAAGCGCAAGGCGCCCCGGCTGGCTTCCAGTCGGATGAGCGCGCGGCCCAGCGTGCTCTTGCCCGAGCCACTTTCTCCTACAACGCCGACAGTGTGACCTTCGCGCACCGTAAGGGTGACCCCGTCAACAGCCTTTACATGGCCGACCGTGCGGCGGATGACGCCACGGCGGATAGGGTACCAAATGCGCAGGTCTTTAGTCTCCACCAGTATCTTCGAATCGGTGGGGGGTGGTTCGGGCAGGCCCTTGGGTTCCGCGGCGAGCAGATGCTGGGTATAAGAGTCCTGAGGATGGTCAAACACTTGGGCAGCTGCCCCCTGTTCGACGATTTTTCCATGGCTCATGACGCAGACCCGCTTGGCCATGCGCCGGGCGATGCCCAGGTCATGGGTGATGAGAATAAGCGCCATGCCCAGACGCTCCTGCAACTCGGTTAGTAGCTTGAGGATCTGCGCCTGGATGGTGACGTCAACGGCTGTGGTCGGTTCGTCGGCGATTAGAATGTCTGGTTCATTAGCTAGCGCCATGGCGATCATGATGCGCTGCTGCTGACCGCCGGAAAATTCATGTGGCAGTGACGAAAGCCGCGCCTTGGCTTCGCTAAGACCAACTAAATCCAGAAGGTCCAGCACGCGCGAGCGGGCACCATCGCGGCTGAGTTTCTTATGGACGAATAACACTTCGCTGATCTGCTTTTCGATCGAATGGAGCGGATTAAGCGACGACAGCGGTTCCTGGAAAATCATCGCGATGTCGTTGCCACGCACCTGGCGCAAGCGGTCCTCCGGTGCCTCAAGAAGGTTCTGACCTTTAAATAGAATCTGCCCGCTAGGATGCCACGCCATGGGGTGCGGCAGGAGGCGCAAGAGCGAAAGAACGGAGACAGACTTGCCCGAGCCGCTTTCCCCGACGATAGCCAGGGTCTCGCCAGCATCGACATGAAAGGATACACCGCGCACGGCCTTGACCTCGTGATCACCACGCCCGAAGGATACAGCAAGGTCGCGGACGTCGAGCAGCGGCCTTGGAGCACAGGGCTGATCGACTCTCATACGAACGTCTTCCGCGGATCGAAGGCGTCACGTACGGCTTCGCCGATAAAGGTCAGCAGGCTGAGCATGATCGCAATAACAAAAAAGCCGGTGAGCCCGAGCCACGGCGCCTGAAGGTTGGCTTTGCCCTGGGCCAACAAGTCACCCAGGGACGCTGAACCCGGCGGCAAGCCGATGCCGAGAAAGTCGAGGGACGTTAGTACCGTCACCGATCCAGCTAACGTAAAGGGCATGAAGGTAATTGTCGCCACCACCGCGTTGGGCAAAATGTGGCGGAACATGATGGTGGCATCGCTTGCCCCCAGGGCGCGGGCGGCGCGGACGTATTCAAAGTTACGCACCTTGAGAAATTCAGCGCGCACAACGCCGACGAAACCCATCCACGAGAACAACAGCATCAGGCCGAGCAACCACCAAAAATTGGGTTCAACAATGCTAGCAAGGATGATCAGCAGGTAGAGGATTGGCAGGCTCGACCATACCTCGATAAAGCGCTGGGCGAGAAGATCAACCCAACCGCCGAAATAGCCCTGCACTGCCCCGGCGCCGACGCCGATTACCGCGCTGACCAGCGTTAGAACGAAGCCAAAAACCACTGAGATGCGGAAGCCATAAATCAGACGCGCCACCACGTCACGGGCCTGATCATCGGTGCCAAGCCAATGAAGGCTATCCGGCGGCGAAGGGGAGGGAACGGGAAGATCCCAAGCAACCGTTGTGTTGCCATAGGGAATGATTGGCCAAATCATCCAGCCATTAGCTTCGATAAGTTGTACAACGTAGGGGTCTCGATAGTCAGCCTCGGTCGCGAATTCGCCACCAAATGTAGTTTCTGCATAAGACGTCAAGATCGGCATATAGAAAGCGTCATCATACCTGAGAATGATCGGCTTTTCATTGGCAACAAACTCGGCGCAGAGAGTGACGGCAAAGACCGCCAGGAATACCCATAAAGACCAGAAACCACGGCGGTTAGCCTTGAAGTTGGCCCAGCGGCGCTGGCCGATCGGTGTGACCCGCATACCCAGAACGCGACTGGCGATAGGAGCGGGAAGTGAAACCATCAGTTTCGCGCCTCGAAATCTATGCGCGGGTCGACAATGTGATACATCAGATCCCCAATAAGCTGCATCAGCAGACCAAGCAGGCCGAAGAAAAACATCGTGCCAAACATCACCGGATAATCGCGGTTAATAACCGCTTCAAAACCGAGCCGCCCAAGCCCATCGAGAGAAAATATTATCTCGACCAGCATAGCTCCGGTGAACAGAATCCCGACGAAAGCAGATGGAAAACCGGCAATGACAATCAGCATCGCATTGCGGAAGACGTGGCCATAGAGCACGCGGCGCTCCGCCAAACCTTTTGATCGCGCCGTGACCACATATTGCTGGTTGATCTGGTCGATAAACGAGTTCTTCGTTAGCATGGTTAGCGTCGCGAAACCACCGATGACCAGCGATAAGACCGGCAATACTAGGTGCCACAAGTAGTCGGCAATACGTGCCGGCCAGGATAGTTCGCCCCAGTTATCCGATGTCAGGCCGCGCAAGGGAAACCAGTCCAAATAACTCCCCCCGGCAAACAGAACCAGCAACAGCACGGCAAACAGAAACCCGGGGATAGCGTTGCCCACAATGATGACGGCGCTGGTCCAGACATCAAACCGGCTGCCATCTCGGCGTGACTTCGCAATGCCGAGCGGAATGGAAATGAGGTAGACGATTAGCGTCGTCCAGATGCCGAGCGAGATCGACACCGGCATCTTATCCAGCACCAGATCGACGACAGAGCGGTCGCGGAAGAAGCTATCGCCAAAATCAAAAGTAACGTAGCTGGCCATCATTTTAAAAAAACGCTCGTGTGCCGGCTTGTCGAAGCCATACTGTCGTTCCAATTCCTCGATGAATTTGGGGTCCAATCCCTGGGCACCTCGGTAACGGCTGCTAGCGCCCGTGGACTCTGCACCCCTAACGCCAGATTGTTGAAGCGTTTCGTCGGAGTTGGAACGGGTCACCCGCTGGGTGATGCTGGGACCGGTCCCCGTTATCTCGGCAATCATCTGTTCGACCGGCCCACCGGGCGCCGCCTGGATGATGACAAAATTGATCAGCATGATCCCGATTAGGGTCGGCGGAATCAGAAGGAGGCGGCGGATGATATAGGCGAACATGACCGATCCTACCTTTGAGCCACGCGCAGGGCCATGGCTCGACGAATAACATACCAACCGACAACAAGCAGGCCAGACAGCACGGCGATGGCAACAGTCAGCCCTGGGCCGCCGTTTCCTGCTGTCGCCCCCTGGATTTCACCAGCGCTTCGCTGATTAAGGGCACCAGCCTTCGCATTGTCATACCACCAGTAACTAACGGCGGTTCCCTGTTTGGGCGTTACGGCGGGGCGGCCAAACTTGTCCCAATAGAGGATTCGATCAGTGCGCAGATGCCAGTTGGGGATAACATAGTGGCCCCATAGCAGTACCCGATCGAGCGCACGGGTGCGTGCCACGAGAGATTCCCTGTCAGGCGCACCGATGATTAAATTGACAAGGGCATCCACCACCGCATCCTTGATGCCAATATAATTGCGTGAACCAGCGAGATCTGCAGCCTCAGAACCCCAGAAACCGCGCTGTTCATTGCCCGGCGAGTCAGACTGACCCCAGCCGGCGACAATCATATCAAAATCCCGGCTGCGCAGACGGTTGATGTATTGGGACTGATCAACGAGGCGGATGGAAACGTCGATTCCCAGGCGTTCCAGATTCCGCTTGAAGGGCAAGACGATGCGTTCGAAGGCCTGGCTTACCAGTAGAATTTCAAACCGGAGCGGCTCGCCAGTTACCGTATTAACAAGCTTCAGATCTTGCACTTCATAGCCAGCATCGCCTAAAAGGCCAAATGCACTGTTAAGGTTTTTGCGCGGCCAGCCGGAACCATCGTTCTCCGGCACCGTAAAAACTTTTTTGAAGACATTTGCTGGCAAGCTGTCGCGGAAGGTTTTAAGGATTTCAAGCTCCTGGCCCTCGGGTAGTCCGGTGGCCGCCAATTCAGAATTGGAAAAATAGCTTTTGGTGCGGGCGTACTGGCCAAAGAATAAGTTGCGGTTGGTCCACTCGAAATCAAAGGCGTAGGCAAGCGCCCGGCGTAGAACCCGGTTATCGAAAGGCGGCCGGCGGCTGTTCATTACGAATGCCTGCATCCCAGTGCCGCGTTCGTGCCTGATTTCCTCTTTTTTTAGCCACCCCTGGTGCGCTGCTGGCACATCGTAATCAAGCGCCCAAGCCTTAGCCTGATTCTCCAAGCGGAAATCAAATTGTCCTGACTTCAGCGCCTGGCGGATGACCGTGTCATCAAGAAAGTAGTCGTAGCGCTGCGTATCAAAGTTGTCCTGGCCAACATTAATCGGGAGGTCTTTGCCCCAGTAATCCTTAAACCGTTCTGTGACCACATAGCGACCTGGCTCAAAATCCACAACACGGTAAGGACCGCTAGTCAGCGGTGGTTCGAGTGTCGTCGATCCAAAGTCACGATCCTTCCAGTAATGTTTAGCCAGGATGGGAATTTCCCCAGCGATGAGTGGCAGTTCACGGTTATTTGCCTCAGCAAAGGTGAAGCGGACCTTGCGAGGGCCAACCTTTTCAGCGCCAGTAATTGATGCGTAGTAAAATCGATATGCTGGATGGCCTTTCTCCTTAAGGATCTTCAAAGAAAAAATGACATCCTCGACGGTGATCGGCTTGCCGTCATGCCAGCGGGCCTCGGGGCGTAAGTTAAACGCCACCCATGACCTGTCATCCGGCCACTCGATAGATTCCGCGATCAAGCCGTACCGAGTGAATGCCTCATCGGCGCTTGCTCCCAAAAGGGTCTCAGCCTCAAAGCCGGATCCAGGATTGCCCTTGGCAATATATACGTTGAAACTATCAAAGGTGCCTGTGGCAGCGAAACGAATATTGCCGCCTTTTGGCGCGCTGGGGTTGACGTAATCAAAATATTTAAAATCAGGCGGATACTTGGGCGTTCCATGCATGGCGATGGCATGAGCGCGATTAAAAGCCGGGGCGATTTTCGCCTGTACCACCTGAACCGCCGGCGCCTTGTTCGGCACTTCCTGGCCAATAGCTATTCCAGCGTAGCCGCCCGTGAGCACGGCGATGGCGGCGGCGTAAAGCAGGCTGGCGGCGCGCATGCAGGTCCTCAAAACCAAAAGCAACATGAGGATAGGGGTGTGATAGTCCGGCGACAAGGCGATCCCGAAAAATATAAGAACACCAATCGGTCGTCGAGGTAGAACAACGTGCCCGCGCGGCACAGCCATTTAGTTTCTAGGATGGTAATATGCGCGCAATTTAACAGATTCTTAACAACTTCCTGCGACGCAGGTCATGCTGGTGAACGGCAGAGGGCTCTTGACGTTCATATTATGAACATAGTAGCGTTCATATTGTGAACAAGGTGGTCTCAGTCCCTGTGCCACTGTGACAGACTTGAGACACCCGATCAAAGAACGGAAACACCCATGGTCGATTTGAGACCGCAACAGACCCAGGACGGCAACAACGACATTACGTTGGGGCTGCTTGGCGCCATTCAGCAAGATAACGGCGTCACCCAGCGGTCCCTTGCCCGCGATCTCGGCATCGCCCTTGGCCTCGCCAACACCTACCTTAAACGTTGCGTCAATAAGGGCCTAGTCAAGGTCTCTGAGATACCGTCGCGCCGCTACGCCTATTACCTGACGCCGCATGGCTTTCGCGAGAAAAGCAAACTGACTGCCGAATATCTCTCCCAGTCCTTCCTATTCTTCCGTTTGGCACGAAGCCAGTGCAGTGAGCTATTCGCCGAATGCGCGGAACGCGGCTGGCGACACGTGGTGTTGGTCGGCGCCAGCGACTTGGGTGAGATCGCCACGCTGTGCGCCGGTGAACACGGTGTCGTCGTGACCGCCTTCATCGAAACTGGCGCCAACTGCGCGACCTTCGCCGGCATTCCTGTTTTGCCCGACCTGGCGATAGTTGCAGAGGCCGACGCCGTCATCATCACGGAATTGCGCGACCCGCAGGCTGCCTATGACGCTCTGTTGCGGATCAAGCCTCGCGGCCGAGTGCTGCATCCTTCCATCTTACGCATCGCAGACGGTAGTGACGACACCGAAGGAGGTGCCCCGTGAAACAATGGTTCGCCGTCCATACGCAGGCACGAGGTGAGGCGCAGGCACGCTTTAATCTAATGCGCCAAAGTTTTGAGGTCTACCTGCCGCGCTACCTGAAGCGCCGCCGCCACGCCCGGCGTACGGACTGGGTGGGAACGCCACTGTTCTCACGTTACCTGTTCGTTCAAATAGATATCAATGCCACCCCCTGGCACACCATTCGATCAACATTCGGCGTCAGCCACCTAGTGTGCAACGGCGCCCAGCCGGCGCCCATACCCAACGCCCTTATCGATGAAATCCGCGCTCGCGAGGATGAAGCCGGTATGGTTGCCATGGGCGCTGCGCAACCGCCCTTCAACAAGGGTCAGGTGGTCAAGGTTACCAGCGGCCCGCTGGCCGAGCAGGTGGGATGGTTTGAAACCGTCTCGGACGACGAGCGGGTGATTCTACTGCTCGACCTTCTGGGTCGAAGAATTCAAGTCCGGGTGCCGACAGAAGCGGTCGCCGCTTTCGCCTAAGTCCCGGCCCACCCCTGCCATTCCCAGCTCCGGTTTGGCAAGGTATGGAGGCCCCACATAAAAATCGCTCCGGTGAAGGCTTTTCACCCGGAGTGCGGTAGCGTGGACAAACACCGCACAAATCAATATGCGCAAAAAACTGACTGACAGATCATGTGGAATAATCGCAACATCCTGATAACCGGCGCCGATGGCTTCATTGGCTCCCACCTAACCGAGGCCCTAATCAAACGTGGGGCACGGGTGACGGCGCTCGCCCTTTACAATGCCTTTGACCGAAACGGCTGGCTTGACGAATTGGACAGCGAACTGCGCGCGAATATTCGTATTGTGCGCGGCGACGTGCGCGACGCTGGGCAGATGCGCAGCCTATGTGATGGTCAGGACACCATCTTCCACCTCGCTGCCCTGATCGGCATTCCCTATTCCTACGTAGCGCCAGCCAGCTACGTTCAAGTCAACGTCGAGGGGACCCTCAATATTCTGGAAGCAGCGCGCTTAGGCGGCGCATCACGCGTCGTCCATACGTCGACCAGCGAGGTCTACGGAACAGCGCTACGCCGACCCATCGATGAGGACCACCCCCTACAGGGCCAATCCCCCTATTCGGCGTCAAAGATCGGAGCTGACATGATGGCAGAAGCCTTCGCCCGGTCTTTCTCCGTGCCCATCGTTACATTGCGACCCTTCAATACTTATGGGCCAAGACAGAGCGAAAGGGCAGTACTACCCACCGTTATCCGTCAGGCCCTTGACCCTAAGTGCAAAACGATCCTGGTCGGCGATCTGACCCCGGCACGCGATTTCACCTTTATCGATGATACGGTTGAGGCCTTCATCGCTGTCGGTAATTTGGACGCCAGTCATATAGGCAAGACCTACAATGCCGGCACCGGCCACATGGTCACCATCGGCGAGGCTGTAGAAGCGATCCGCCGGATCACCGGTTGTGAAAAACCCGTTGTCCAGGAGGATGCCCGGCGCCGCCCCGCGAACAGCGAAGTCATGGCGCTGCAGGCCGACCATTGCCGCCTAACCGCCGCTACCGGCTGGAAGCCCAAAGTATCCCTTGAAGATGGCCTAATGCGGACCGCCGACTGGTGGCGCGCTCGAGACAGGGAATCATGGCGTCAGCTGTCCTACATGACGTGACCGCACCGGTCGCCGCCGATCCGGATCGCATTGCCGCCGTCGCCCATTCCGTGTGCGGCGGCGCTGCAGCCCTGCATGAGCCGGAATTCGCCGGTAATGAGTGGGCTTATGTGAAGGATTGCTTGGACACGGGTTGGGTTTCGACAGCAGGCCGTTATGTCGAGAAATTTGAAGCCATGCTGTGCGAAATCACAGGCGCACGTAACGCCGTTGCCACGGTCAGCGGCACAGCAGCCTTGCACTCCGCACTACTGGTCGCTGGGGTTAGGGCCGGAGACGAAGTGATCGTTCCGTCACTGACTTTTGTCGCCACCGCCAACGCGGTTTCCCATTGCGGCGCTGTTCCACATTTTGCCGATGTTGAAACGGCCACACTCGGCCTCGACGTCGCCCGCTTGCGCCAGCACCTAGAACGCGTCGCCAAGCGGAAAGACGGCGACTGGCGCAACCAGAAAACAGGCCGGCCGATTCGAGCTATCGTCTGCATGCATACCTTTGGTCATCCATCAGATCTCGACGGTCTCGCCGCCGTAGCGGCGGAATTTGGCCTGCCGCTAATCGAAGACGCTGCCGAATCCCTCGGCTCCACCTATAAAGGACGCCATACCGGCACTTTCGGCCGCCTCGGAGTACTCAGCTTTAACGGCAACAAGACGGTAACCACCGGCGGTGGCGGCGCCATTTTGACAGACGACAATAAAATTGCAGCACGAGTGCGGCACCTAACCACCACTGCAAAACTACCGCATGCCTGGGCCTTCGAACATGACAAAGTGGGTTACAACTACCGCATGCCCAACATCAACGCGGCGCTAGGTTGCGCTCAGTTGGAACAGCTCCAAGGCTTCATCTCCAGGAAGCGGCAACTGGCACAGCGCTATCATGAAGCTTTCGCCCTCGTTCTCGGCGTTGCGGTCGTCGCCGAGCCGAGCGGATCGAACAGCAACTTCTGGCTCAACGCCCTAGTGCTAGACGCCGATGACACTAATTTGCGTGATGCCGTCCTTACCGCTTGCAACGAACGCGGCATCGGCGCGCGACCAGC